>JBIOUP010000102.1:0-3164 GCA_044867305.1 Dermatophilaceae bacterium | reverse complement strand
TTGTGGAAGATCCGCCCCGCCCCTCGCCGACCGGGGAACATCTCCACCTGGTCGGTGATCCGCGCGCCGGCGGAGTCGACGAACCAGAAGACCGGCAGCTCCTCGCGCAGGGCCATCTCGGTGGCGCGCACGATCTTCTCGACCGTGCGGGCACCCCACGAGCCGGCCTTGACGGTCGGGTCGTTGGCGATGACGATGACCGGCCGCCCGTCCACGGTGCCGCGGCCGGTCACAACGCCGTCCGCGGGCAGGTCGCCGGCGAGCGCGTTGGCGTAGCGCCCGTCCTCGACGAAGCTGTCCGCGTCGAGCAGCAGTGCGATGCGCTCGCGCACGTAGAGCTTGCCCTGCTTGTCGAGCTTGGCGGCCGCGTCGTCGCTCAGCGGTGTGTCAGAGGCGCGGTATGCCGTGTTGAGCCGGGCCCGGACGTCGTCGACCCGGGGGTCGCCCCCGGGCGTGGGCCCTGCGAAAGGATCGTCGAGCGCCATCAGCGCCTCACGCGGGCAGGCCCAGGCCGCGGGCGATGAGCATGCGCTGCACCTCGGACGTGCCCTCCCCGATCTCGAGCACCTTGGCATCGCGGTAGAACCGGGCCACGGGGAACTCCTCCATGAACCCGTTGGCCCCAAAGACCTGGGCCGCAGTTCGGGTCGCGTTGACGGCGGCCTCGCTCGAGTACAGCTTGGCGATCGAGGCGGCGTGCTTGACCTCCCGGACCGAACGCCGACCGGCGTGCAGCTCGTCCTTGAGCCAGGCGGCCTTGTAGGTGAGCTGGCGGGCGGCTTCGACCGAGACCGCCAGGTCGGCGACCTGGAAGGCGATGCCCTGGTTGGTCCCGATCGGGCGCCCGAAGGCCAAGCGCTGCTTCGCGTATGCCGTGCACTGCTCCAGCATGGCCTGGGCACACCCCACCGCGAGCGCGCTGATCGCGATCCGGCCATCGTCCAGCGTCTTGAGGAACTGCTGGAAGCCCTGACCCAGCTCGCCCAACAGGTTGTCCGCCGGAACCCGGCAGTTCTGGAAGGACAGCCCGTGGGTGTCCGAGACGTGCCAGCCGAGCTTGCGGTAGGCCGGTTCGACGACGAATCCCGGCGTGCCGGCGGGGATCATGACGGCGCTGACCTCGGCTCTGCCGTGAGCGTCGACGCCCGTGCGGGCGGTGACCGTGACCACGGAGGTGATCTCCGTGCCCGAGTTGGTGATGAACGCCTTGGCACCGTTCACGACCCACTCGCCGCCGTCGAGCACCGCCTTGGTGCGCGTAGCTCCGGCGTCCGAGCCGGCCTCCGGCTCGGTCAGGCCGAACCCGGCCAGCGCCTGGCCGGTGACGAGGTCCGGAAGCCACTCCTGCTTCTGGGCCTCGGTCCCGTAGGTGAGAATCGGGTTGATGCCCAGACCGACCCCGGCCGACAGCGTGATCCCTATCGACTGGTCGACCCGGCCCAGCTCCTCGATGGCCACGCAGAGCATGGTGAAGTCGCCGCCGTGGTCCTCGTCGGCGCCCCTCGCGGTACCTCCGTACTCGTGTGGCACGACGAGCCCGAACAGCCCGAGGTCGCCCATCTTCGCAACCAGGTGGGTCGGGAAGCGAGCCGCGCGGTCCCACTCGGCAATATGTGGCGCCACTTCGCGCTCGGCGAACTCGCGCACGTGCAGCCGGAAGTCCTCGTGGTCCTTGCTCAGCTCGAACATCGTTGTCCTGCCTTCTGCTTGGGCGGCCCGTGGGGTGTCCGTGGTGCGACCGCGCAACTTGACGTTTACGTAAAGGTAAAGCATCCTTGGCTCTGTGACAAGTCCGCAGACCTGGACGATCGCCCAGATCGCCGACGAGTTCGGCGTTACCCACCGCACGGTGCGCCACTACGAGGAGCTGGGCTTGATCGCCCCCGAGCGGCGTGGCACCCAGCGCGTCTACCACAGACGCGACCGCACCCGGCTGGACCTCATCCTGCGCGGCAAGCGGCTGGGCTTCCCGCTGGAGGAGATCCGCACCATCATCGAGCTCTACGACGCCCCCCGAGGCAAGGCCAGCCAGCTCGAGTACGTCCTGAGCCAGATCGACGAGCGCCGAGCCGATCTCGAGCAGCGCCGTCGGGACCTGGACGCGGCGCTCGCTGAGCTGGGCACCTTCGAGGAGCGCTGCCGAGACGAGCTCGCCGTGCTGCGCAACGGCCGGCGAGTCGGCATCGACCGATGAGCCCGGGTGCGCCGTTTGACGCCATCGCGACCCCTGCCCGCACCGAAGCGCTGGGCAACCAGCGCGGGGCTCGCCTGACGCCGGCAACATCCGGCGGCATTGAGTGGGCGCCAAGTGCGGTTATCGCGCTCGAATAACAGCATCGAGCGCCCACTCGGTGCGCGGATGCGGCCTGTCGGCGCTCGCCGTCGCGCAGCGGCTTGTCAGGCCACTGACACCCAGCGGTAGGTGCCGTCGGCTTGGCGCTCGCACGTGATCGCCTGCCCGTCTGACGCCGTCTCGCGCACGCCGACGTCGGCAAAGGTGCACTCGTCACCCGCGTCGTTGCTGCCGGTCACCGGGGCGACTGGCAGCGAGAGCTCCGGCAGTGGCGTCACAGGGGTCGTCAGCTCGGCATCCACGCTCGACGACGAGGTGGCGGTCCGGCTGGGGTTCACCGGCGTCGGCGTGGACCAAGGTTGCAGGACCAACAGCACGACGAGGCCGACCGTGGCCACCAGCACCCCGGTCCCCAGCAGGACGCGACGAGCGCCGGCCCGGTCGGCCGGTTTGACGGGGTCGGGTTGCTGAACCGGCCACGGCGTCGGGGCGGGCGCTCGGACGGTCGGTCTACCCGGTCCTGCGGTCGGCGGGGGTGGCGCAGCGGGCGGCGGGCTCGGCGGGCCCGGCGTCCTGGCGGCGGGGCTGACGGGTTGGGCCGCAGCACGGACCGGCGGCGCAGCCGGTAGCGCCGGCACATGCTCGAACACCTCCACGCCATCGACACCGTCCACCCATGCAGGCAGACCCAAGGACTCGGCCAGGGCGACCGCCGCAGAACCGTCCGCCGGTCGGCTCCGCGGGTCGGCTTCGGTGAGACGCTCGAGAAGCCCCGCGAGCGCAGGATGCACCCCAGCGGCCCAGTCCTCCCGACCGGCATCCACGCCGGTGATCATGGCGATCCCGACTCGCCCCGCGGCATACAGGTCCT
>JBIOUP010000101.1:0-6705 GCA_044867305.1 Dermatophilaceae bacterium | reverse complement strand
GTTGCCGCGGCGCACTCAGCACAGCGACCCAGGAGCTGTTGTCCTACGCGAACCTGGCCCGGTACGAGTCGCTGGCGACTCTTGCTCGGCGCAGCATCCTCGACTCGCCCCAGGACTCCCTCGCGGCGCGAGCAGGTGAGTGGTCGGCGTCCTTCCTAGCCAGGCTGGCGACCCTGACCAGCGACCTCGAGAACGTGAACAAGCACCGCAAGACGATCGTGGACCGGCTCAGCGCGCTGGTTCACCAGGCCGTCAAGACGCTGCGGCGGGCCGCGAATCTCTCCAGGCTTCCCGACGACCTCGCCGAGTGGGGCGGGCGCTTGTTCCTGCGGATTCTGTTCAGCGAACCGGACTCGACCACGATCAGCGTCCGTGTCGGTGAAGTCGTCGACCGGGTCGCGGGCGAGTATGCGAGCCGCGCCGTGGGTAGCCGGCCTCGCAACGCCCGCCGCGACGGGATGGCGTTGCTCCTCGATGCAGTCCACGCTTCCGTTCCCAAGGGGTTCACCGTCGACGTCCTCAAGCCGGACTCGGTGCTTCGTGACGAGCGGGTCAGCATCGAGGAGATGAACGACATCTTCTCTGGCGGTCAAGAGTTGACCGCGGCCATCGTGCTCTACTGCACGCTGGCCGCCCTGGCCGCGAACGAGCGAGGCCAGCTGCGGTCCAAGCACTCCGGTGTGCTGTTCTTGGACAACCCCATCGGACGCGCGAACGCGTCCTACCTGATTGACCTGCAGCAATCGGTCGCCCGAGCGCTGGGCGTGCAGCTGATCTACACGACCGGGATCTCCGACGACCGGGTGCTCGCCGCGTTCCCGCTGTGGGTGCGCCTGCGAAACGACGCCGACCTCCGTGCCGGCCTCAAACACATTCGGGTCGCCGACGTGGTGCGCCGACAGCTACCTGCGCCATACCCCGATAACGAACTGGTCGGCCACGACGACGGCACGTCCGGAGGCGAATCAACACCGGGCACCGTGACGGCAACCCGCGTCCTGCGTCGCCCCGCGAGCCGGCAGGACAGCCGGGAGAGCATGCGCAAGGGCGGCCGGGATGGCGGCGACGCTCGTTCAGCCGGAGACAGCGGCGATTCACTACTGGTCCCATGACTCCCACCGAGAGCAGCGACTTCGGGCAGTCCACCCAGGCGGCACGCCTGGGCGACGGTCGCGCAGAGCCGCTGAGCCCGCGCACAGTGCGTCTCGCCACGCTCCTCGAGAGCGTGACCAGCCGGACCGTGGCGCTCCCCCATCTCCTTCGGATCTGGGCCGCCGCCGACCCAGCGTCAGCGACTCGTGACGACCGTCGAGCCGGCCTCGCACGAGCCCTCGACCAGCTCACCGACGCCGGCTTGGTCACCCCATCGAAGAAGCGGGACACCTTCACGCCACATCTTCCAGTTCGGGTCACTCTGCCTGCGCCGGCACCCTCGGAGTCCGCGGCGACCCTTGCTCGCAGCGTCCCCTGGCGGCCGGAACTCGCGTGGGTGCTCAGCGCCCGTCTCACCCTCGGTCAGGTCGAGCAACTTCGCGTCATCAACTCCTGGCTCCGCGACCGCGGTCGAGACACCGACGAACTCCCGCTGCGGGAACGCTCGCTGGAACTGCTCGGACGCGAGAAGGCGCTCGACGCGCTCCTAACGACGAGCGTGTTCGCACCGGACCGGCTGACCCTCACCCACCTCCGCACCTTCCGGACTCATCCGCCGCTGCCGGCGGTGCGAGTCGGTGACGGGCCGGTGCTACTGGTGGTCGAGAACGACGACACTTTCCACAGCGTCCGAACCACCCTGGCCGACGATCCCGGACAGGTTGGTCACATCGCCTGGGGCGCCGGCGGTGCCTTTGAAGCCTCTGTGCGGTCGACCGGAGACCTGGCAGGCGTGGAACGGGTGAAGTACTTCGGCGACCTGGATGTCGCGGGAGTCCGCATTCCGCGCAACGCTGCCCAGACAGCGGACCGGGAGTCGCTGCCGCCGGTCGGGCCCGCGATCAACCTGTACCAGGCGCTCCTTGGCACTACTGTGCGTCAAGGCGGACAGCCCGCGCTGACCGCCGAGCAGGGCACCAGCTTGGCAGCCTGGCTCGAAGACCCGGCCGTCTCGTCGGAGGTGTGCGCACTGTTCGTATCCGGGGTCCGGGTCCCACAGGAAGCGCTCACGCTTACGGCGCTGGCTAGGAACGGCCGCTGGCGGGACGACCTGTGAAGCAAGGCTCGCCTCCGCGAGATGTGCATCCGGGACTTTGCACGACATGACCTCTCGCGCCCATGCAAGGTGCTGCGCCTGCTGCCGTGCAATGTTCGCTGCATCTCGACTCCGGCTGAACATTTGCCGCCCCGGTTTGTCTCCTGGCGCCATCGACAGAAGCGATGACACGCTCCGTGGCAGTCGCGCTGGGTGCGCCCTCCACAGGGGAGAAAGCCTTCCATGGGGCCCCGGGCAGTGATGTCCCTGAGGCGGGTGATCTCGAGCCGGTTGGACGGCCTCGTCAGCGCCAGGCGTCTCCGGGCGCCCGGACGTAGCGGCGCCACGTGTATCGCCACGGGATGACGGCGAGGATGACGACGACGAGAGAGCAGTTGAAGAGGACCCCCCCAAATGCGCTGTCCACATCGTTGGCGATCACGTGAGGAAGGGCGACCGCTGCGATCCAGATGAGCTTCCACGTCACCTCGAAGAGCAGAATGGGGAGCATACGAGCGGGATACCGGAGCCCGAGTAACGCCAGGAGCGACATGGCCGTCAACAGAGCGGTGACGATCCCTTCGAACAGCGGCAGAGAGCGGGCCTGCTGGATAAGGATCGGCCACTTGACAATGGCCAGCCCCAGCGCGATGAACGCATAGCCGAAACGCATGACGTTCAGACGGCGCGTGGACAGTCCGTCATCGATTGCGCTCGGGCCGGCGACCCGGTCAGCGGGCACGTCGATCGCCTCGCCGGGTGACGTGCTCGACGTTCGTTGACGCGGCTCGTCAACAACGGTGGACTTGTTTCGTGGGCTCATGGGGAGCTGCCTTTCCTTGGTCGTGGCGGGCGTGAGACGCCGGCCGGGCAACGGGACGGCGTGCCGGGGCCTCATGCGTGGGAGTCAGCCAATGGCTCTGGCCGGCGCGATCGGCGCTGACCGGCCACACTCGCGCAACGGCAGCCAGGGGTAGCCGGGTTCGGCAGACCTCTTTGTCTCGGCTGGCCGCGAACCAGCGCCGGGTCTCTACCCGAGGTCGGGGCCTACGCCACGTGGATGGAAGCGTTGGCGAGGGTTGGAAGGCTTCTCGGGAGCTCAAGTCGCCTCGCGACATCCGATGCGAGCTCAAGGCACGCTAACATACAAAGTACGAGAGGGACCGACCGAGGGAGCGGAGATTGCCATCAGCCGGCAAGCGCTCCCCGCAACGCGTCCCGCTCAGCCGGGAACGGGTCATGCGCGGCGCAGTCGCGGTCGCCGACGCCGGCGGCCTCGCCGGCCTGACGATCCGCTCGCTCGCCCAGGAGCTCGGCGTCAAGCCGATGGCGGTGTACCACTACGTCGCCAACAAAAGCGAGATACTCGACGGCATCGTCGACGTCGTGTTCGCCGAGATCGACCAACCGCCCCGGGACGGCGACTGGCAGAACGAGATCCGTCAGGCAGCCGCCTCGGCCCGGGGGGCACTTCGGCGACATCCGTGGGCGCTGGGGCTACTGGAGTCGCGCAAGAACCCGGGCCCCGCGACGCTCAAGCACCACGACATGATGATCGCCACCCTGCGGGCGGCGGGTTTCTCGATCGAGATGACGGCACACGCCTACGCCCTCATCGACAGCTACGTCTACGGCTTCGCGCTTCAAGAGGCCGCGCTGCCCTTCGACTATCAAACCGTCAGCCAGATGGCGAAGCCGATGACGGACCAGTCTCCCGACGGTGCGTACCCCCACCTGGTCGAGATGGCCACCGAGTTCATCCTCCAACCCGGATACGACTTCGGCGACGAGTTCGAGATCGGGCTGAACCTCATCCTCAACGCCCTGGCCAGCTCGCTGCCGAACCCGAAACGTGCGCGACGACTAACCCGCCGCACCTGACGAGACGCTGCGAGCGGTGACATGTCTGCGCCTTAGCCACACCCGCTGCTTCGCCAGCGGCGGGCAAGCCACTGCAAGTTGGCGCGCTCGCGTCGTAGCGAACCTGTACTTTGTACGCTAGGGTGGCCGTACTTAGTAAACTCGCAATCTCAGCGCCGACGCGCGGGCTAGCGTCGCCCGCCCCACGAGATGCCGCCTTCAAGAGCGTGTCGGTGACAGTCGGCGCGCTGTCAGTGCTCGGCACCCGCCAATCACGAGGCGTTCCTGCGCCCTCAGCCTGGCAGTCCCTACAGACAGGTATCCCATGTCCCCTGCTTCGCAGCCCACCACCGCACACCCGAACGGGACCACTCGATCGGCCCAGAAGGATGCCCCCATCGCTCAGGATGGTGACAACCAGAACGGAGCCAGCCAGAAGCACAACGATCGAGCCAGCGACGTAAGCACGATGCAGGCGATCGTGCAGGACCGGTACGGGTCGACGGATGTGCTCAAGGTTGCCACGATTCCGACCCCCGCGATCGCGGCAGGCGAAGTGCTGGTGCGAGTGCGGGCGGCGGGGCTGGCCCGCGCCACCTGGCACCTGATGACCGGGAAGCCGTATGCCGCCCGGCTCGCCGTCGGATTGCGCCGGCCGAGGAACCCGGTGCCCGGACTGGATCTCGCCGGCACCGTCGTGGCGGTCGGTTCCCAAGTGAGCAGGTTCGCCGACGGCGACGAGGTGTACGGGTTCGGCAAGGGATCGCTGGCGGAGTACGCCGTCGCCCGGGAGGACAAGCTGGCCCGCAAACCCGCCAACCTCGCCTTCGACCAGGCCGCGGTGGTCCCGGTCTCCGCAGCCACCGCCCTTCAGGCCCTGACCGATGTGGGTCACCTACGGCACGGCCAGAGCGTGCTGGTCATCGGTGCTGCCGGCGCCGTCGGCAGCTACGCCGTGCAGATCGCCAAGGCGATGGGAGCCACGGTCACCGGGGTTGCCAGCACCGGCAAGCTCGACCTGGTCCGATCGTTCGGAGCCGATCGTGTCATCGACTACACCCGGAACGACTGGGCCGACGGCGCCGCCCGTTACGACCTGGTCCTCGACATGGCCGGAAACCCGGCCCTGTCGCGGCTGCGCCGCGCGCTGACCCCGGTCGGGACGGCGATCATCGTTGGGGGAGAAGACGGCGGCCCCCTGACCGGAGGGATGAACCGGCAGCTGTCAGCCCTCGCGTTGTCTCCGTTCGTCCGGCAGCGGCTGACGATGCTCATCGCCAAGCAACGCTCCAGCGACCTCGACCGGCTCACCGAGCTGATCGAGGCCGGCGCGGTCATCCCACGTCTCGACCAGACCTACCCGCTTCAGCAGACCGCGGAGGCCATGCGCTACCTCGCAGCTGGCCAGGCGCGCGGACAGATCGCCATCGTCGCGGGGACAAGTCTGCCGCGTTGATCAATGACAAATGGGTCACCCGGCGCTACAGCCGCCTCGCTGGGCGCTCTGAGGTCAAGGAGGCATTCCGGCCTAACGTCCTGCAGACCTCGAGAAGGTAGCAACCATGTCAACACCCACCAGCACCGCGCCGCCTCCCGTCGACGGAGTTCCACTCCCGGTCGCCCAGGGCGCCCGATCGGCTGACTCCGACCAGCCCCTGCGAACGGCCAGTGTGATCGCTGGAACCGGACTGGCTCTGCTCACCGGGCTGGCCGTCTTCGGCAACTTCCTGGTCCTCAAGAGGCTGATCACGCCGGGGGACCCGGCCAAGACCGTGAGCGACATCGCCAACTCGGCGGGGCTGTTCCGGTGGGGTATCGCCAGCCTCATCGCCGCTGCAGTCCTGGACGTGGTCGTCGCGGCGGCGTTGCTGAGGCTGTTCACCCCAGTCGGGCAGGACGTCTCTCGGCTCGCCGCCTGGTTCCGGATCGTGTATGCCGGCGTCTTCCTGGTCGCGGTCAGCCAGCTGGCCGGCATACCTGCGCACCTCGGCGACCCGGACGCGACCCAACGGTCCATCGACACATTCAACGACATCTGGAACGCCGGCCTCATCCTGTTCGGCATCCACCTGCTGCTGATCGGCTACCTGACCTACCGGTCCGGGTTCATCGCCAAGATCATCGCAATCCTGCTGCTCGTCGCCGGGCTCGGCTACCTCGTCGACGGGTTCGGCGCCGTGCTCGTATCCGGCTACTCCCTGGGCGTCGCACAGGTCACCTTCGTCGGCGAGGCCGTCTTCATGTTCTGGCTGCTCATCCGAGGCCGACGCCTCACCCTCAACCCCGACGCGACCACGATCTCCGGCTCTGCCCTGCACTCCCGCTCTGCCGCTGCGCCCCTCGGCTCGCACCTGTCCTGACCGGCCTGGGTCCAGCACGCCACCTACGATCTGCGTCGCCGTCCGGCAGCGCACCGCCAGCACCACCCGATCGAAGAAGAGTCCTATGACAACAACAGAGATCGAACCCGTCCCCCCCAACACCGTTGACCCAGCCCAGCCTGCGAAGCGAGCCCCGATGGGCTCACTGCGGAAGACCGCGCTCGCCGCGGGTGTGCTCTACCTGCTCAGCTTCGTCTCGATCCCGACCCTGTTTCTCTACAGCGCGGTGAAGGGTCCGGACTACCTCCTCGGCTCGGGGCCGGACACCCCTGTCCT
>JBIOUP010000100.1:0-5457 GCA_044867305.1 Dermatophilaceae bacterium | reverse complement strand
ATCGCCGTCATCGCGGTGAACGAGCCACCCGGACTGTTGATGTAGATGAGGATGTCGCGGTCGGGGTCCTGCGACTCCAGGACGATGAGCTGGGCGATGATGTCGTCGGCCGACGCGTCGTCGACCTGCACGCCGAGGAAGATGATCCGGTCCTCGAACATCTTCGTGTACGGGTCGAGCCGCTTCATGCCGTACGAGGTGCGCTCCTCGAACTGCGGCAGGATGTAGCGAGCGGTGGGGCTGGGGTAGCCGGGGGCGTACAGGCGCCCGGACGGGTTCGCGGTCATGAGAGTTTTCCGTTTCGTTCTCGGGTCAGCCGACCGGGTTGTCGATGGACCGGCCGGCGCTCGACGCGCGCTCGACGACGTGGTCGACGAACCCGTAGGCGCGGGCTTCCTCGGCCGTGAACCAGCGGTCGCGGTCGGAGTCCTTCTCGATCTGATCGAGGGTCTGGCCGGTGTGCTGCGCGATGAGCTCGGCCATCTGCTTCTTGATGTGCAGCATCTGCTCGGCCTGGATCTTGATGTCCGACGCCGTCCCGCCGATGCCGCCGGAAGGCTGGTGCATCATCACCCGCGCGTGCGGCGTCGCGTAGCGCTTGCCGGGCGTGCCAGCCGAGAGCAGGAACTGGCCCATCGAGGCGGCCATGCCCATGGCCACCGTCGCGACGTCGGGCTTGACCCACTGCATGGTGTCGAAGATCGCCATTCCCGCGGTCACCGAACCGCCAGGGCTGTTGATGTACAGCCAGATGTCCTTCTCCGGGTCTTCGGCGGCCAGCAGCAACATCTGCGCGCAGATCGCATTGGCGTTCTCGTCGCGGACCTCCGAGCCCAGGAAGATGATCCGTTCCTTGAGCAGCCGGTTGTAGATGTGGTCGTCCAGACCAGCTGGTGATGTTTCGCCGGCCATGACGACCTCGTTGCTCTGGCTCACCGGTATCTCCGTACCTCGTTGGGTGCTGTTCCCGTCGTTGACCCTAACGCCCGCCTTCCCTGGCGGAATCCCGCGTCAGGGCCATGTTCGCCGTGAGCGCACAGACCGGACGCCGGTATGCCGCGCGCGGGCTTACGAGGAGGGGCTCCGATGCGGCTCACGACGGAGCGGCTCCCGTCGAGGACTCCGCCCGACGGAGGCCGAGATCGCGCCGCTGCGGCTAGGCGCCGGGAGCGGCTTCCGGCTCTGGTTCGGCCCCGGCCTGGGCGGTCGCCTCGGCCTCGGTCGTCAGCTGCGCCCGGGGAGCCGACTCGGCGTCGGCGAGGTCAGCCTCCCCCCGCGTCTCAGCGTCTTCCTCGCCCTCACCGTCGGCCACTGGCTCCCCAGATGCGGCGAGTGCCGTCAGGTCCACGAGGTTGCCGTCGGTGTCCGTGACGTTCGCCTGCTCCATGATCAGCGCCAGGGCCTTGCGCCGACCGACCTCATCAACCATCGCGGGAATCTGGCTCTGGCTGTCGACGGCCTTGGCGAACTCGTTCGGGTCCATGCCGTACTGCTGCGCGGTCATGATGAGGTACTCGATGAGCTCGGCCTGCTCGACCTGGATCTGCTCCTTTTCGACGACCGCGTCCAACAGCAGCTGCATCTTGAGCGCCTGTCGAGTGGAGGACTCGACCTCGGCTCGGTGCTCGGTGTCATCCAGGCGCTGCTCGCCTTCCAGGTGCGAGATGACCTGCTGTTCGAGCACCGACTCGGGCACGGGAATGTCGACCGAGCCGACCAGCTCCTCGACGAGCTTGTCGCGAGCCTGGACCCCCTGGCCCAGCCGCTTGGCCCGTTCGACGTCCTTGGTGAGGTCAGCCTTGAGCTCCTCGAGCGTGTCGAACTCGGAGGCCAGCTGGGCGAAGTCGTCGTCGAGGACGGGCAGCTCGCGCTCCTTGACCGACTGAACCGTCACGGTGCAGCTGGCTTGCTCTCCTTCGTGCTCCCCGCCGGCCAACGCAGCGGTGAAGCTGCTCGACTCCCCCGCACTCAAGCCGATCAAAGCCTCGTCGAGGCCGTCCAGCATGTTCCCCGAGCCCACCTCGTAGGAGACTCCGGTGACCGAGTCGACCGGCTCTCCCGCGATCTCGGCCGACAGGTCGATGGTCACGAAGTCTCCGCTGTCGGCGCTTCGCTCGACCGCCTTGAGGGTGCCGAACCGCTCGCGCAGGCTCTCCAAGCGCTCGGTGACGTCCTCATCCGAGACGGTGATGGTGTCGACGGTCACAGCCAACCCGGTGTACTCCGGCAGGGTGATCTCAGGGCGGCAGTCCACCTCGGCGCTGAACTTCAGCGGCTGACCGTCCTCGATCGGGACGTCGCTCACGTCGAGCTGCGGCTGGCCGAGCGGGTGCACGTCATGCTCCTGCAGAGCCTGGCCGTAGAACTGCGGCAGCGCCTCGTTGACCGCCTCCTGCACAACCGCACCTTTGCCCAGGCGCTGGTCGATGATGCGGCTGGGCACCTTTCCCCGGCGGAACCCCGGCACCTGGATCTGGTTGCCGATCGTCTGGTATGCCGCGTCCAGGCTCGGCTTGAGCTCCTCGAACGGGACTTCGACGGTCAGCTTGACCCGGGTCGGGCCGAGGGTCTCGCGCGCGCTCTTCACTAGGGTTGCTCCAGGGGTGAACGTTGAGGATGAGCCTTGGGGCGAGGCCGCCGCCCCGCTGGCAATTCCGACCATGCTACCCACCCCCGGGCCGGGGGCCGGTTCCGCCGGCCTGTCACGGCGGCCGGGTCGGGCTTCCGTTGGCGATCGTCGTGACCGGGTTCGTGTTACTGCGGAAGATCGTGCACCCCCCCCAGTGTGGAAGATCTTCTGCAATGTCGACATGTTCGCGGTCGGGCTGACAGGATTCGAACCTGCGACTTCTTCGTCCCAAACGAAGCGCGCTACCAAACTGCGCCACAGCCCGTTGACCACCGGCACGGCATACCGAGGCGCCGCTGAGGCGTGGTTCGCAGACCGTGCGGGCGGGCACTAGGCTAACCCCCCGTGGGCTGGCCCCGGCCAGCCCTCCTTCGCGGGCGTAGCTCAGTGGTAGAGCCCCAGTCTTCCAAACTGGCAACGCGAGTTCGATTCTCGTCGCCCGCTCCACGGGCTACGCGGCCGAGCTGCCACCAGGTGTCGCGCACACCAGATCCAGCCGAAGGTCGGTGATTGCCCGGCCGGCGTCCAGCGCCTTGGCCTCGTACCCCGACACCGGTCGCCAGACCGGGCGCGGCACCTGGTATGCCGTGAACGCGCCGTGGGCGCGCACTTCTCGCAGCACGTGCGCCGCGTAGGCGTCCTGGTCGGTCGCCACGAGCACGTGACCGTCCTGGCGAAGCCGCGACGCCAGCAGGTCCAAGGTGGCGCCCGAGACGAACCGCCGGTGCCGATGTCGGGTCTTCGGCCAGGGGTCCGGGAAGAACAGGTGCACAGCGGCCAGCACGCCCGCCCCGACCTCCCAGCGCAGCAGCTCGACCGCGTCGGCAAAGACAGCGGACAGGTTCGCCGTGCCGGACTGCTCGGCTGCTGCGAGCATCCGGGCCAGCCCGGGTGGGTAGACGTCGACCGCCACGACGTGACGGCGCGGGTATGCCGTCGCGTAGCCGAGCGCGGCCGCCCCGTGACCGCACCCGATGTCGGCGACCACGCTCACTGCATTCCCCTGCGGCGCGCCGTCAAGCAGACCGGGCGGAACGGCATACCGAGGCAGTAGCCGAGTCAGCCGATCCTCGGTGAGCGCCGAGCGGCGACCACGGCGCGCGTGGAAAGTTCGCGCCCAGCCAGCCTGGCCGGTCTGCTTCCCAGTTCCCTTCGCCGAAACCAGCTCAGCGTTGCTCACCTCAGCTGCGCCAGAGCATGGTGACCGCCCGGTCGTCGGTCTCGCCGGCCTTCGCGACGGAGCACAGCCGTCGGGCGCCGCCGGCGAACCCCCGCCGCACGAGGGCCTCCGCAGTGCCGATCATCCGGTCGATGCCCGTGGCCAGGTCGTGGTCCGGGGTCTCGATGACCCCGTCGGTGTAGAGCACGATGGCGTCACCCTTGTGCATGACCCCCGTCGAGCGTGGGAACTGGGCGCCTTCGATGAGGCCCAGTGCGGGCCCGCCGAGTGAGGTGTGCTGCGACCACAGTCCCGAGCCGGCCACGAACTGCACCGGCGCCGGGTGGCCCGCGTTGCCGATGCTGAACCGCCCCGTCTGCAGGTCGACGGACAGATGCACCGCCGTCGCGAACCCCTCGGGCGACTGCTGGCGCAGCAGGTAGGAGTTCGCAGCCGAGAGCAGCCGATCGGACTCGACCTGACCGAGCAGGCCGCCCAGCGCGCCGGAGAAGAGCAGCGATGTCGTCCCGGCCGCGGCTCCCTTGCCGGAAAGATCGACCAGCACGATCTCCAGCCAGCGTCCGTCCGGCGAGGTCGACGACACGGCGAAGTCGCCGGAGAACTTGTCACCGTAGGCCGAGCGGATGCACCGTTCGGCATGCCAGTGGCGCGGCAGCCCTTGGATGTCGGCGAGCGAGCGGAGCTTGTCGCGCAGGTCGACGAGCATGTCCTCGGTGTCGTTGCCGTGCACCCCCAGCCGGTCGCGGCTGCGTGCCCGCAGCATCATCAGCACCATGGTCACGGCGAGGGCCAGCAGCGCCCCCAGCTGCGAGACGCCCCAGCCGTGCATGACGAACCCCGCCACGAGCAGGCACACAAGGTAGACAGCGCAGACGATGACGAAGGGCCGAGTGGACAAGAACAGCCCGGCGAGCACGATCAGCGGCCCGTAGAAGGCCCACGCGACATCGCTCGGGCGCAGCGAGATGAGCAGCAGCAGCAACAGGCCGGCCGCGATGAGGCTGATGGTCCACACCAGCGGCACGAGGCGCACGACCCGTCCATCGCGTCGCATGCGTCGCAGCAGCTGCGTGGAGCGACGGCGACGCCGCAGCTGCGCGGTCACAGAGGCCATGCCGGTTCACCTCACAGCGGAGGCAGCCTCCGCTCCCGCTCGTAGTCACTGATCATCTCGAGCCGCCGCACGTGGCGGGGGTCCTGGGAGAACGGGGTGGCGAGAAACGCGTCCGCGATGGGGATGGCATCCTCGCTGCTCGTGAAGCGTCCGCCGAGAGACATGACCTGCGCATCGTTGTGCTGCCTGGCAAGCACGGCCAGCTCGACCGTCGGGGTGTAGGCAGCGCGGATACCGGCCACCTTGTTGGCCGCGATGAGCTCGCCGTTGCCGGAGCCGCCCAGCACGATGCCGAACGACCCGGGGTCGCCGGCGACTCCCCCGGCGGCCCGCAGCACGTACACCGGGTAGTCGTCGGCCTCCTGGTAGGCGGGCGGCCCGTGATCGATCACCTCATGGCCGACAGCGCGCAGGTGCGTGACCAACTCACGATGCAGCTCGAATGCCGCGTGGTCGCCCCCGATATGCACGCGCATCATGGCCTCCTCTGCCGGTGTGGTGACGCTGCCAAGCGGCAGACGTAACCGTAGTCAG
>JBIOUP010000099.1:0-5917 GCA_044867305.1 Dermatophilaceae bacterium | reverse complement strand
CTGAACATCGTCGTCGGCCTCGCCGGACTGCTCGACCTCGGGTACATCGCCTTCCTCGGCACCGGGGCGTACGTCGGGGCGATGCTCTCGAACTCGGCGTTCTCCACGGTCGGCTGGCACCCGCCGTTCGTCGTCGTCATGCTCGTCGGCGCCATGGTCGCGGCCACGCTGGGTCTGATCATCGGAACACCGACCCTGCGGGTCTCCGGCGACTACCTGGCCATCGTCACACTCGCATTCGGCGAGATCTTCCGGCTTGCGATGGGCAACCTCGACGGCATCAACGGACCCGACCTCACGAACGGACCGAACGGCATACCGGCGATTCCCGACCTGGAGATCGGTTCGTTCAACTTCGGCGACTCGCACGTTATTTTCGGGGTCAGCATCGGCCGGTTCGGCAACTACTACTTCCTGCTTCTGCTCCTGGCCGCGTTCGTCATCACCGTGTTCGTCCGGCTCAACAACAGCCGGATCGGCCGCGGCTGGATCGCGATCCGCGAGGACGAGAAGGCCGCCGAAGCCATGGGCGTCAACACCTTCGGGCTCAAGCTGTTCGCCTTCGCGGGCGGCGCGTTCCTCGCCGGCCTGGCCGGCACGATCAAGGCGCATCAGGACGTGTCGGTCACGCCGGACCAGTACGTGTTCCTCGAGTCGGCGTTCCTGCTGGCCGCGATCGTGCTCGGCGGCATGGGCACCGTGGCCGGCGTCCTGGTCGGGGCGACCATCCTCAAGCTGTTGCCCGAGAAGCTGCGGTTCGTGTCCGACTACCGGTTGCTGTTGTTCGGGCTGCTGCTCGTGCTCATCATGCGGTTCCGTCCCGAAGGCCTGGTGCCGAACCGGCGCCGCCAGCTGGAGTTCCACGAGGAGGACACCGCCCTGGCCGAACGCATCGAGGAGGAGCACCTGGAGGTCACGGCCCAACTCGAGGAAGTGGAGGAGGCCAAGGGATGACGACCACCAGCGAGCAGCCGGTCCCGGCCGCACCGGCCGCGGGGGACGTCGTCCTCGACGCGCAGGGCATCATCATGCGCTTCGGCGGCCTGGTCGCCGTCAACGACGTCAACCTCACGGTCCGCCAGGGTGAGATCGTCGGGCTCATCGGCCCCAACGGAGCCGGCAAGACCACCTTCTTCAACTGCCTGACCGGCATGTACAAGCCGACCGAAGGGACGGTGACCTTCGAGGGCACCGTGCTGCCGCCCAAGCCCCGCTCGGTCGTCAAGGCCGGCATGGCGCGGACCTTCCAGAACATCCGGCTGTTCGGCAACATGACCGCGCTCGAGAACGTCATGGTCGGGCGGTACAGCCGCACCAGCTCGGCGGCGTTCACGTCGATCATCCGCGGTCCCAAGTTCCGGCGTGAGGAGGCCGAGTCACGCGAGCGCGGCCAGGAGCTGCTCGACTTCGTGGGGCTGGGCAAGAGCGCCGAGCATCTGGCCCGCAACCTGCCCTACGGCGACCAGCGGCGCCTCGAGATCGCCCGCGCCCTCGCCACCGACCCCAAGCTGCTGCTCCTGGACGAGCCGACCGCCGGCATGAACCCGCAGGAGACCCGCCAGGCGAGCGACCTGATCTTCCGGATTCGTGACCGGGGACTGGCCGTCGTCGTCATCGAGCACGACATGCGGTTCATCTTCGGGCTGTGCGACCGGGTCCTGTGCCTGGTCCGCGGCGCCACCCTCGTCGAGGGATCCCCACAGCAGGTGCAGTCCGACCACCGGGTGATCGAGGCATACATCGGAACGGGTGACGAGGACGACGAGGAGGCCGCCCAGGACGCCGAACCCGCGGCGCCCGAGGCAGCCCAGGAGGACACCCCGTGACCGCCATGCTCGAGGTCGAGAACATGCGGGTCGCCTACGGCAAGATCGAGGCGGTCAAGGGGATCAGCTTCTCGGTCGACGAGGGCCAGGTCGTCTGTCTCATCGGCACGAACGGGGCGGGCAAGACGACGACACTGCGCACCATCTCCGGCTTGCTACGGCCCTCCAAGGGCCAGATCTCGTTCCAGGGCAAGCGCATCGACAATGTCGCACCGCATGACATCGTCTCGTCCGGGCTGGCTCACTCCCCGGAAGGGCGCCGGATCTTCCCCCGCCTCTCGGTGGAGGAAAACCTCATGCTCGGCGCCTTCAGCCGCACCGATGCCAACCTGATCCGCGAAGACCTGCGCGCGGCATACGAGCTGTTCCCCATCCTGGAGGAGCGCTCCAAGCAGTCCGCCGGCACGTTCTCCGGCGGGGAGCAGCAGATGCTGGCCATGGGTCGGGCCATGATGAGCCGGCCGAAACTGCTCATGCTCGACGAGCCGTCGATGGGGCTGTCGCCGCTCATGATGCAGCGCATCATGTCGACCGTGCGGACGTTGCAGGAGAATGGCACAACCGTCCTGCTCGTCGAGCAGAACGCCCGGGCCGCCCTGAAGCTCGCCGACACCGGTTATGTGCTGGAGGTCGGCAAGATTGTGCTGTCCGGCACGGGCCAGGAGCTGCTCACGAGCGACGCGGTGCGCAAGGCTTACCTCGGCGAGGACTGACGCTGCGCGGTAGGTGAGGGCCGAGCCTCGGCGCAAACGCGTGCCACGTGTGTGGCATCTCACAGAGTCGGCCGTCGCTGCGCGCGTCACGAACAGGCGCCGCTTCCGTCTTGCACCAAAGCCCTTCGGCAGCGCCCGCCGCCGCAGGCGCAAAGGAGCCGCACATGCAGCACGGATGGAGCCCGCCTTCGGATTCTCGTCAGCAGCCACCCGGTGCAGCGCCGGGGGTGCACACCCATCGGCCGAGCCGACGTCGCACATGGGTGCAGGTTCTCGTCGCGGTGCCGCTTGCGGTCCTGCTCTGGTTCTTCTCCCTTGGGGCCGTCCTTGCTGCCGTGGGGTCGGGGTCTGGAGCAACCGTGCCTGTTGCGCAGCAGGATGGTTCGGCTGCGCCGGCGGCAACGACCACACCGCCAGCGACGGATCAGGACGGCGACGGAGTGCCGGACAGCGCGGACGCATACCCCGGCGACGCGTCACGGCATACGAACGATCGGGACGGGGACGGGGCACCCGACGACGCCGACGTCGCCCCGTTCGACGCCGCTGTCCAGACCTGGCCGACCGCCGTGGTCACCCACGTCATCGACGGCGACACCGTCGACGTCACTGCCCTGGGCCGCGTCCGGGTCAAGGGCATCGACGCCCCAGAGGTCGGCCAGTGCGGCCACGACGAGGCGAGCACCCGGCTGTCCCAGCTCGTGTTGGGTCGGCAGGTGACTCTGGTGCCTGGAGGCCGAGACGACCACGACGGCTACGGTCGGCTGCTGCGGTATGTCGAGGTCGACGGCAAGGACGCCGGGCGGGAGCTCATCGGTGGCGGGCTGGCCATCGCCCGGTACGACTCACGGGACGGCTATGGCGCCCATCCTCGAGAGGCCGACTACGTGGCCCTGGACGCCCAGGTTGCCAACCAGACCTGTCCCGCAGCCGTGACCGCCGCGCCCGCCGCGCCTGCGCCCGCCGTGCCTGCGCCCGCCGTGCCTGCGCCCGCCGCGCCTGCCGTGCCTGCGCCCAGTCCGAAGGCAACGCCGACGCCCAAGGCGCCGCCGGAGACGGCCGAGCCATGGAACCGGCCCGGGCCGGATCTCGACTGCAAGGACATCCGCAAGAAGGTACGGATCACCGGACCCGACTACCATCACCTCGACGCCGACGGCGATGGCTGGGCCTGCGAAAGCTACGGATAGGCCGACCGTTCGCCCAGGATCCATGACTCGCGACGTTCGGCCCAGCCCCGAGCGCTGGCGGTCCGGTCCGCGGGGGCCTGTCAGTGGTCGCTCATACCTTCGAGGCATGAATAGCGGTCCCTGCGGCACAGGAGCTTTCAGACCGGTGTCAGTGATCAGCTCTAGGGTTGGCTCATGACCAGGTCGACCATCTCGAGCGAGCCAGCAGGGGCTTCGGCGCCGACGCTCGAGGTCCGACTGGAGGCGTTGGCCGGCGCGATTGAGGCACTCACTGGGATCGGGCAGTCGCTCACCGACGCCAGCTCTGGGCAGCTGTCCAAGGCTCTGGGCGTGTTGGATCGAGTCGCTGCCTTGGCGGCGGCCGGTCGAGTCGCGGTGACGGCCCAGGCTCAGCGGTCGAGCGCCATTGGCCGCCGGCGCACGGCTCGCACGGCGGACTGGGTCCGCGAGCACGCGCCCTCCCAACGCCGTGGGCGCGCCGGCCTGCTCGCCCGGGCGGCCGAGCTCGTGGGACAACCGGACCTCGCACCGATCGAAGCCGCCATGCTCTCCGGCACGATGTCACCCGGGGTGGCCCTGTCGGTGCGGAAGGCGTACGAGCGGGTCCGCGACCGATTGGCGGGCGCAGAGTCAGCGCCTCACGTGCTTGACATGTTGCTGGAAGCCGCCGAGGGCGACGGCCTGCGCGCCCTTAACACCGCGGTCACCCAGCTGCTGGAGACTTACGGCAAACCCGGGGCGATCCAGGAGGATCAGGACGCCGCCTCGGCGCGGGTCGCGCTTTCCCACGGCATTCAGGATGCAGACGGCACCACCCGCTATGACCTAGTCGCCGATGCGGTGGGCCGGGCCATCCTCGAGGGGGCGATCGGCCCGCTCTGTGCGCCGATGCCCAGTCCCGACGGCTCACCGGACTCGCGCTCCGCCGAGCATCGCCGCGGACAGGCCCTGTTTGAGGTATGCCGCCGGGTCGGCCAAACGGCGGGGTTCGACAGGCCCGCACGCCCTCTCCCGGCAAGCGAGACGACCCCGAGCCCCGAGCCAAACTCTCCGTCGCCCTGGCGCAAGCCACCCGCCGAAGCCGAGACGCCAGCGCAGCCCACGACGGCCACCCAGCCCACCCGCCCGACACCGACCGAGCCAGCGGCTCCGATGCCGAGCCCGATGACCCACGTGCCGACTGGGGTGAAGAGCATCCTCTTCGTCACCATGACCCTCACCGACCTGGTGCTGCGCAGCGGGAGCGCCCAGTCCCTTGGGGCCGCCGGCTACGGCACCCGGATCGCTCCCGAGACTGCCCGGCGACTGGCCTGCGACGGCGGAGTTATCCCGGTTGTCCTCGGCAGCCAAGGGGAGATTCTCGACCTCGGCAGACAATCTCGGCTCTTCAGCTACGCACAAACCAAAGCCCTCTGGCTACGCGACAGACACTGCACCTACCCCGGCTGCGATGTGCCACCGTTCTGGGCCGACTCCCATCACCTGCGCCACTGGGCCGATGGCGGCGCCTCGGAGCTGTCCAACGCCGCCCTCCTCTGCGGACCACACCACGACACCGTCCACCACAACCGCCTGGCCGGCACCGTCCGAGCCGACGGCACCGGCGTTGACTGGAACCTCACCCCCGGCAGCTACCAGCCCCTGAGAGGCGCCGCCCACCCATATGCCTCCACGGCCTGACTGCGCCATGGGCACGGCTGCGCGAGGACGTGAGCTCGTGTTTTGCGCCAGCCGGCGGAGTCGTCCGGGTCGAACGTCTGTCGGCCGGGGGCTGACGGAACTCATCGGCGCAGCGGCACGACTCACGCTGGGGTGCGGCGCAGCGGCGCGACTCACGCTGGGGTGTTGTGCGGGGAAGGGTCGTGAACGGCGAACCTCAGCCTTCCCCTTGGGGGCGTTCGGCAATGCCGACACATCGGGCGGGCCTTCCCGGCGCTCCTGGCTCTATGTGGCCCGGTAAGCACTTGGCGCCGCGCACCTTGCAGCAGGGGACGCGTGCAGCGGCCTTCCGCCCGCACTCATGGCTCTGTGTGACCCGGTCCGCACTTCGCGCCGAGCCCTTCGCAGCGCGGGTTGCGTGCAGCGGCGGCCTGCACACTGCCGCCGGCCGCCGGCCGGCTTGGTGGTCTCCGGCTTCACGCTGCCTTGAGCAGTCGACCCCTGTCTTGCGCCAGGGCACCTGATCGCC
>JBIOUP010000098.1:0-4465 GCA_044867305.1 Dermatophilaceae bacterium | reverse complement strand
CTGACTCAGTGCGCAGCCATCTGGTCGACATCGGCGCCGGTTCTTACCCGGGCACGCCGATGAGGCCGAAAGCGCTGAAGACATACCGCTGGCCATGCCCGGAGGCAACCAGCTGCGGAAGGAAAGCCTGAGCGCAGGCGATGGTGCCGAGCAGGTCGACCTGGACCACGCGTTCCACGTCGCTGGGTTGGCTGTCGGTCAGCGGTGATGACCGCAGGATGCACCAAGCACCTTGCAGAGGTCTTAGCGCGCCGTATGCCGGTCACGATGGTTCCTTGTGACACACCATCCATCGGGTTTGAGGCAGCGCCGGTAACCGCGGCCCGGTCTGCTCCCAAATGATCCTATGGGCCGCGCGTTGCCCTCAGGATGGGAGGCATGACGAAGCGGATGGACTTCTCGGAGAAGACCGCCACCGAGGCAGTTATCGCCAGTTTCGCGCACGCGCCGGACCGGCGGCTGCGCGAGGTGCTCGAGTCCCTTACCAGGCATCTGCACGGGTTCGTGCGCGACATCGAACCGACACCGGCGGAGTGGGACGCCGCGATCCGGTTCCTCACCGACGTGGGCCAGATGTGTGACGACAAGCGCCAGGAGTACATCCTGCTTTCCGACGTGATGGGCGTGTCCATGCTCGTGGACGCCATCAACAACCGATTTCCCTCGGGGGCAACCGAATCCACCGTGCTGGGTCCGTTCCATGTCGTCGATTCGCCAGCCCGCGGGCTGGGTGAGTCCATCGCGACTGCCGACGATTCGGTGCCACGCGGCCTCATCCGGGGCCGCGTCCGCACCCTCGGTGGGGAACCCATTGCCGGCGCCCAGATCGACGTGTGGCAGGCCGACCATGAAGGGCTCTACGACATCCAGAGGCACGACCGCGCCGGTCCTGACTTGCGTGGGATGTTCACGACCGACCTGCACGGGCGCTACTGGTTCACGACGATCTTGCCGCGCCACTATCCGATTCCCGATGACGGCCCGGTCGGCGAGCTGCTGCGCCGGGCTGGTCGACATCCCTACCGCCCGGCTCACATCCACCTCATCGCTCAGGCGCGCGGCTACCACCCGGTTACGACGCACGTGTTCGTCGAAGGTAGCCCGTACCTCGATGACGACGCCGTCTTCGGCGTGAAGCGCAGCCTGGTGCGCCCCGTCGAGACCACGGACGACCCGGGGGCGGCAGCACGCCACGGCCAGCCCAACCCGTTCAGCGTCCTTACGTTCGACATCACCCTCTCCGAGCTCTCGTCTGTCGAATAGCCGCCAATGGCACGCGAATTCACGCACACGAGCCTCCCGTCGCGGGTCGTCTTCGGAGCCGGCAGCCTGGGGGCCGTCCGCACCGAGGTGGAACGGCTCGGGTTGCACTGCGTTCTCGTGCTCACGACGTCCGGAAGACGCGCAGTCGCGGACCGGGTCTGCGAGCTGTTGGGGCCGTCTTGCGCAGGGGTGCACGCCGAAGCGGTCAGCCACGTCCCCGCGGCCGTGGCATCGGCCGGGATCGCCCGAGCGGTCGAGGTCGGCGCCGACGCCACGCTTGCCGTCGGCGGAGGTTCAGCCATCGGCCTCGGCAAGGCGATCGCCCTGGAAACCGGACTCCCGGTCATCGCCGTCCCCACGACGTACGCCGGCTCGGAGATGACGCCTGTGTGGGGGATCACCGACGCCGGCTCGAAACGCACTGGCCGCGACCAAAGGGTGCTTCCGGTCGCCGTCGTCTACGACACCGACCTGACCATCGGACTGCCGCCGGAGCCCTCGGTGACGAGCGCGGTCAACGCCCTCGCCCACGCGGTGGAGGCGGTCTACGCACCGGACGGCTCGCCGGCAGTCGAGCTGATGGCGACCGAGGCCGCCCGGGTGATCTTCGCCGGTCTTCCCCGCGTGGCGGCTCAGCCGCGGAGTCCGGACATCCGCGACGACCTGCTCTACGCCGCCTGGCTGGCTGGCATGTGCCTGGGCACCACGACGATGTCGTTGCACCACACGCTGTGCCACGTCATCGGCGGCGCCTTCGACCTGTCCCACGCGTGGACGCACACCGTGCTGCTCCCATACGTCATGGATGTCAACCTCCAGCCGGGCACGCGACGGCATACCCTCGTCTCGGAGGCCACCGGACGTGACAGACCTGGAGCGGCCCTGCAGGCGATGCTCGCCCGGCTCGGGTACTGGCGATCACTGGCCGACCTCGGTATGCCGGCGGCAGGCATCGACATGGTCGTCTCCACACTTCAGGCGCGGCCCTTCGCAAACCCCACGAAGGTCACCAGCGGTGAGCTGCGCGCCCTCGTCGAGGCGGCCTACTCCGGCGCTGCGCTCGGAGAGTGACAAACCAGGCTGGCTGTGGGAGATGGTTGTCGCTCAGCGGTCTTGCGTGGGATCCGATGGTGCCGACCGAAGGGGCACGCTGGCCGAGATGAGATGACGGACCAGGGGCGGCTGGGTCACCAAGGAGAGGGCGCGCTCCTCGGCCAAGCGGTCCGTGACGGTAAGCCGCCCGCTGTGCTGGCGTTCATGCTCTCCCCATGTGGCGACGAGAAACGTCTCGACGAAACGCTCAGGTGCCGCCGGATCATGGAACAGCGCCCACCGTTGGGCGCCGGTCCGCCGTCTGGAGCGCGACACCCTTGCCATGGCCTCGGTGAAACGCTCCTGGTCACCGGGCCGCACCAGGTAGTCGATGATCACCAGGACTGGGCCGGCCTGCGGATCCACCAGCTCCGAACCGGCCAGCTGCTGCCAGTGCGAGGACGGGGTGGGGTCGATCCGGGACGGTTCGATCAGGGGAAATCGCAGCCCGACCCCCGCGCCGACGGCGACCAGGGCCGCAGCGGCAAGCAACGCCGTCCCCGTGCCGGCCTGCTGGGCCACCACACCCCAAACCAGACCCCCGGCGGCCTGCCCGCCGAAGAACACCACGAGGTTGTAGGAGAGGGCCCGGGCTCTGACCCAGCCCGGCAGCACAGTCTGGGCAGTGGCCATCAGCGTGCTGAGCACGGCAACCCACGCGGCGCCGGCGAGCGTCAGCACGCCGATGGCGACCGCATATGACGACGTGAGAGCAAGCGCCGCGAGCGCGCCGGCATACACGACGAAAGCGGCCGCGAGCAACCAGGTCAAGGACATCCTGGCCCGCACGAAGGGCAGCACGGCCGTCCCGGCGATGGCCCCGGCGCCCAGTGCGCCGAGCAGGATGCCGTAGCCGTTCGCGGCCAGGTGCAGGCCCTGGTCGGCCACCACCGGCAGCAGCGCCCACAAGGCACTGGCGGCGGGGACGAACAGCAAGCTGCACAGCAGAATCCGACGCATGGACGGCGCGTGGCGCACGTATCGCGCTCCGCTGCGCAGTGCCGCCAGCAACCGTTCCCGTCCGGCGGGGTCGACGCGCCCCTGGCGCCGCCATGACCCGACTGCGACGGCGACCACCAGGAACGACGCGGCATTGAGGGCGAAGACCCAGCCCGCACCGGCAGCCGCCACCAAAGCACCTCCGAGCGCTGGCCCGATGGCGCGAGCGAGGTTCATATTCACTGCGCCCAACGCGCTGGCTTGAGGCAGCTGAGCGCGCGGCACGAGCTCGGGCTGGATCGCCTGCCAAGCCGGAGCGATGAATGCCGTCCCGCAGCCCAGCACGAAGGTGAACCCCAGTAGCACGACCGGGTTGGTCACGCCAGCGAAGGTCAGCCCCGCCAGTGCCGAGGCAGCCACGACCATCGCCAGCTGCACTACGACGAGCACCCGTCGCCGATCCAGCACGTCCGCCAGCACTCCCGCGAGAGCCGCCAGCAGCACGACCGGAAGCGTGCTCGCCGTCTGCACCAAACCGACCAGCGCGGCCGACCCCGACACGGTCACGATCAGCCATTGGGCCGCAACGGTCTGCATCCACGTGCCCACGTTGCTCACGACCTGAGCAACCCACAGCCTGCGGAAGACCGATGACCGTAGCGGCGCCCAGGCTCCGGATGCCTCGGGCCGTGGTTGGCCCGCAGCCGCAGCCGCAGCCGCGGCCCGTCGCCCCGGCTCCGATTCGGCTGCGTCCATCGCTGGTCACCGTTGCACGAGGCGGGCCACCGAGGCAATGCTCAACAGGCACGGTCCTCACCGACGCCTGCCGCTTTGTATGCCGCTCGACTGATCGTGATCGCTGGCGCAGGCAAGGCCGAGCGGTGATCGCCGTAGCCAGCTGACCCGCCATCGGCCACTGGCTTGCAGTTCTCGTTGAGCACTTGCGGACGAACTTGTGTCGCAGGTCACGTCCCGGATTTGATTGGTTAGTGTTGACTTAGCCGACAAGTCATGGCAAGGATGCCGGTATTGACGAATAGGGCATTCCGCGAGCAGGGGTGTTTGCCGGGGCCTTAAGCGATTCATTGCGCTGGCTGTGCGTCTGCCTGCCCACGATCCTGCAAGTGCACGCAAACTGGGAATCGGAGGGAGGTTGAGTGATGTCATCTAT
>JBIOUP010000097.1:0-9921 GCA_044867305.1 Dermatophilaceae bacterium | reverse complement strand
GGCCCGGCGCCGGACGTTGCGGATGGAGACGCGGGCCTCCTCGGCCTTGTGGTGGGCCAGCTTGATGTAGTCGCGACGGCGTTCCTCGGTGAGATGCGGCAGGATGCATCGGATGACGACGCCGTCGTTGGAGGGATTGACGCCCAGGTCCGAGTCGCGGATGGCCTTCTCGATGGCGTGCATCGACTTGGCGTCGAACGGCTTGATGAGGATGGTCCGGGCCTCGGGCGTGGAGAAGGACGCCAGCTGCTGCAAGGGAGTGGGCGCGCCGTAGTAGTCGATGAGCAGTTTGTTGAAGAGCCCGGGGTTGGCCCGTCCGGTCCGGATTCCGGCGAAATCCTCCTTGGCCACCTCGACGGCCTTCTCCATCTTCTCTTCGGCTTCGAAGAGCGTCTCGTCGATCATTGCCGTCCACATCTTCCTGGAGTCCACACGTCTGGGCCGCTGGGCGTCACATCAGTCGACCGTGACCAGCGTCCCGATCTTCTCACCTCGCAGCGCCCGGGTGATGTTGCCCTCGCCCTCCATGCCGAAGACCAGCATGGGCAGGCCGTTCTCCTTGCACAGCGCGAACGCCGCAGCGTCGAGGATTTGCAGGCCCTGGGACAGTGCCTCGTCGAAGGTCAGCGCGTCGATCTTCGTTGCTGTGGGGTCCTTCTTGGGATCCGCGGTGTAGATGCCGTCAACGCCGCTCTTGGCGATGAGCAGCCGGTCGCAGTGCGTCTCCAGAGCGCGCTGAGCGCCCACCGTGTCGGTGGAGAAGTACGGCATACCGGCTCCGGCGCCGAAGATGACGACCCGACCTTTCTCCAGGTGACGGATCGCGCGTCGGGGCACGTACGGCTCGGCGACCTGGCCCATCGTGATCGCCGTCTGCACCCGGGTGGCAATGCCCTGGTTTTCCAGGAAGTCCTGCAAGGCAAGGCAGTTCATGACGGTGCCGAGCATGCCCATGTAGTCCGCGCGCGCCCGGTCCATGCCCTTCTCGTGCAGCTCGACCCCGCGGAAGAAGTTGCCTCCACCGACCACGACGGCCACCTCGATGTCGTCGTGCACCGCCGCCGCGATCTGCTCGGCTATGCCCTTCACGACGACTGGGTCGACGCCGACGTCGCCGCCCCCGAACACCTCGCCAGACAGCTTGAGCAGCACCCTGCGGTATGCCGGGCGGCCGACTTCGGTGTCGATGTGCGGCATCACGAGGACTCCTCGAGCTGGCAAGGGTCGGTTCGGCCGATCTTGTCACAGCGCTGGACGGTCCGCCTGCCCGGGCCGAGCTCGCCGCCCAGTGGACAAGACACTCTGATCGAAGTACTCTAGGTCGAGTATTTGGCCTGAGGAGTGCCCCCATGACGCGCCGGAGAGTGAACAACCCCCTGGCCCTCGCCGTGCTGGCCTGCCTGGGAGAGCGGCCCATGCACCCCTACGAGATTTCCGCGACCCTGCGCCACCGAGGCAAGGAGGCGAGCATCCGGCTCAACTACGGCTCCCTCTACTCGGTTGTCGCGGCACTCGAGAAGCACGGTCTCATCGTCGAGCGGGAGAAGGTCCGGGAGGGCAACCGCCCCGAGCGCACCGTGTACGACATCACACCGGCCGGGCAGACCGAGTTCGAGGACTGGCTCGCCGAGCTGCTCAGCACGCCGACGAGCGACCCGAGCTCGCTCGAGTCGGCGCTCTCCCTCATCGCGGGGATACCGCCCGACGAGGCCGCGCGGCTGCTCGAGGAGCGGGTCGCCAAGCTCGAGATCGAGCTTCGGGCCCTCTCCGCCAACCTCGAATGGGCCCACGAACAGGGGCTGCCCGACGTCTTCCTCGTCGAGGGCAGCTTCCGCCAGAGCATGATTCGGGCCGAGCGCGAGTATGCCGCCAGGCTCGCCGCCGACATCCGCTCGGGCGCCCTCGGCGGCGCAAAGACGTGGCGACGGATCCACGAGCTCCGTGACGCCGGCGTCTCGATGGAGCAGATCCTCGCCGACCCGGTCAGCCATCTCGGAGCGGAGGGCGCCGTCCTGCAGACGCCGTCGCCGAGCTAACAAATCCCCCCATGGAGCCGTCATGTCCGAACCCCGTTACCGCTGGGCCATCCAGGCCACCGGTCTGGTCAAGACCTTCCCAACCGGCCGCAACAGGCCACCGGTCCGTGCCCTGAACGGGCTCACCCTGCAGGTGCACCCGGGCGAGGTCTTCGGCCTGCTCGGCCCCAACGGCGCCGGCAAGTCGAGCACCGTGCGCATCCTCTGCACGCTCTCGCGCCCCGACTCGGGGGGCGCGACCGTCGCCGGGCACGATGTGCTCGACGCCGCGAGTGCCGTGCGGCGCTCCATCGGGCTGGTACCGCAGAAGCCGAGTGCCGCGCCGATGATGACCGGGCGGGAGAGCCTCGAGCTGGCCGCCCGGATCCAGGGACTCGACCGGCGGGCGGCCCGTCAGCGGGCCGACCAGCTGCTGGAGCACTTCGACCTGGCCGACGCAGCCGACCGGCTGACCAAGACCTACAGCGGCGGGATGAACCGCAAGCTCGATGTCGCGATCGGTCTGGTCAACCGACCTCGCGTGGTCTTCCTCGACGAACCGACGACTGGTCTCGACCCGGAGGCACGCGGACACATGTGGGCCGAGATCACGCGGCTGGCCCGAGTCGAGGAGACGACCATCCTGCTGACGACGCACTACCTCGATGAGGCCGACCGCCTGTGCGACCGGCTGGCCATCATCGACGGCGGACGCGTCGTCGCGGCCGGCGCTCCGGACGCGCTCAAGAGCGAGCTGCGCGGCGACAGCGTCGTGTTCGAGCTGGGCGACCCAGCCACGGGGAGCGTTGCGGCACAAAGCCTCTCGCAGCTCCCGGCACTGCACGAGGTGGTCGCCGAGGGGCGCACGCTGCGGGCCCGGACCGACTCCGGAGCAGCTGTCCTCCCCATCGCCCTGGCGGCGCTCGAGCGCCACGGAATCAGCGTCGCGTCGGCGACGCTCGCCCGTCCCTCACTCGACGAGGTCTACCTGCGCCATGCCGGACGCGCGTTCGAGCAGGTGGCGTGATGACGACACTTGCGATGCACTCAGCCCTGTTGACGAGGCGGTCGGTCAACGCCCTGCTGCGTCAGCCCGCCTTCGTGCTCATCACCCTCATCCAACCGGCGATCTGGCTGCTGTTGTTCGGAGCACTCTTCCAGACAGCGGTGCAGATTCCCGGATTCGGCGCAGGTGGCCGTTCCTACCTCGAGTTCCTGACCCCCGGGGTCGTCATGATGACCGCACTGTTCTCGGCAGCCTGGGCCGGAACAACGTACATCGAGGACATGAACCTCGGCGTCATGGATCGCATGCTCGCCTCCCCGGTCCGCCGAGGAGCGATGATGAACGGCACGCTGGCCTACCAGAGCCTCACGTGCCTGCTGCAGACCGCGGTCATCTTCGCCATCGCGTATGCCGCAGGGGCCCGGTTCGAGGCCCCGCGGCCCGGCATACCGCTGACCTTGCTGGCCGCGGTCCTGCTCACTGTTGTGTTCGCGGCGCTGTCCAACGCGGTGGCCTTGCTCGTGCGCTCCCAGGAAGCCCTCATCGGGATCAGCCAGCTGATGTCGCTACCGCTCGCCTTCCTCTCCTCGGCGATCATGAACCCGGCACTCGCGCCGGGTTGGGTGCAGACCGCCGCGACGTACAACCCGATGGACTGGGCCGTCGTCGTCAGTCGCGAAGCCCTGGCGACAGCACCCGACTGGGCGCTGGTCTGGCCCCGCCTCCTTGCCCTCACCGGGCTCGCGGTGGTCATGAGCTGGCTGGCCACTCTGGCCTTCGGCGCCTACCAGCGATCGGGGTGAGCAGACCCGGGGTCAGGCGCCGACCCGGAAGCGGCGAAACCCGGTCGCCTCAGCACCGGCCTCCTCGAGCACCTTGCCAACCGACTTCTTCTGGTCCTTGGCGTAGGCCTGCTCGAGCAGGACGTTCTCCTTGAAGTACCCGTTGAGGCGACCCTCGACGATCCGGGGCAGGGCGGCTTCCGGTTTGCCCTCCTCCCGGGAGGTCGCCTCGGCGAGCCGGCGCTCCTCGGCTACGGTCTCGGCGGGGATCTCCGCACGGGTGAGGACCGTGGGCGAGAACGCCGCGACGTGCATGGCCACGTCCCGCGCGACAGCCTCGTCTCCGCCGCTGGTCGCGACGAGGACTCCGATCTGGGGCGGGAGGTCCTTGCTCGTGCGATGC
The DNA here is from genome assembly GCA_044867305.1 of Dermatophilaceae bacterium. Lineage (GTDB taxonomy): Bacteria > Actinomycetota > Actinomycetes > Actinomycetales > Dermatophilaceae > Phosphoribacter. The sequence continues at coordinate 5,715 of JBIOUP010000097.1, read as the reverse complement.
AGGTAGGCCACCACCCGCTCACCCTCGAGGCGGGCGACCCTGCGCAGCTCGATCTTCTCCCCGATCGTCGCGTTGCCCTCGTCCAGCAGGGCTTGCACGGTGCGCCCGTCGGGCAGCGTGCTGGCCAACAGGGCCTCCGCGTCGGAAGCAGCCGTTGCCACCGCTTGGTCGAGCACCTGCTCAGCGAGCGCGATGAAGCGCTCTCCCTTAGCGACGAAGTCGGTCTCGCAGTTGACCTCCACCAGGGTGCCGACGCCATCTTCGGCTCGGGCCGCCACCAGGCCGTTGCTCGCCGACCGGCCCTCGCGCTTGGTCACGCCCTTGAGCCCCTTGACTCTGAGGATCTCGGCGGCGTTGGCGAGGTCGCCGTCGGCCTCCTCCAGGGCCCGCTTGACGTCGAGCATGCCCGCGGCGGTCTGCTCACGCAGTGCCTTGATGTCAGCAGCAGTGAAGTTCGCCATCGTCGTCGTTGTCTCCCTGTGGGGTCGGCGGTTGGGTGTTCTGAACGGTTCAGTCTCGTGGTGGCTCAGTGTGGGCGGCTGAGGCGAGCCCCGGTGTCGAGCGTCAGGACGAGGGCTCCTCCGCAGCGGCGGCCGCCTCGGCAGCGGCCACCTGGTCAACTGCCGGCTCCGCGCGTGGCGCCGACCCGGCATCGGCCGGCTCGACTGCCGCGTCGGCCGGCTCGACTGCCGCCTCGGCCTGCTGGACTGCCTCGGCCGGCTGCTCGACCACGACCTCGAGCGCCTCGGCCGGCTGCTCGACCAGGGCCTCGAGCGCCTCGGCCGGCAGAGTCTCCTCGACGATGGCGGGCGACGCCTCGGGGACCTCGCTCACGGCGGTGGCCTCCTCGGGCGGTGCGGCCGGCTCCTCAGCGACCGGCTGGGCACCACGCTCGGCCTCGGCCTCGGCCGCGGCCTCGGCATACAGCTCACGCTCCCACTCGGCGAGCGGCTCCTCGGCACCCACGCCGCCATCGCCGCCGCCGGAGCGGGCACTGGCGCGCGCGACCAGACCCTCGGCGACGGCATCGGCGATGACCCTGGTCAGCAGGGTGACCGAGCGGATGGCGTCGTCGTTGCCGGGGATCTTGTAGTCAACCTCGTCCGGGTCGCAGTTGGTGTCCAGGATCGCAATGACCGGCAGGCCCAGCTTGCGCGCCTCGTCGACCGCGAGGTGCTCCTTCTTCGTGTCGATGATCCACACCGCGGATGGGACTCTGGCCATCGAGCGAATGCCGCCCAGGGTCCGCTCCAGCTTGTCCTTCTCGCGGGACAGGGACAGCAGCTCCTTCTTGGTCATGGGCGAGTTCGCGACGTCGGTGAAGTCGATGTCCTCGAGCTCCTTCAGCCGCTCCAGGCGCTGGTGCACGGTGCTGAAGTTGGTCAGCATGCCGCCGAGCCAGCGGTGGTTGACGTAGGGCATGCCGACGCGCGTCGCCTGTTCGGCCACCGGCTCCTGGGCCTGCTTCTTGGTGCCGACGAACAGGATCGTGCCGCCATGGGCCACGGTCTCCTTGACGAACTCGTACGCGTCGTTGATGTAGCCCAGCGACTGTTGCAGGTCGATGATGTAGATGCCGTTGCGCTCGGTCATGATGAAGCGCTTCATCTTCGGGTTCCACCGGCGGGTCTGGTGTCCGAAGTGCACGCCGCTTTCGAGCAGCTGGCGCATGGTGACGACGGCCATTTGCCGTTCTCCTCTGTGTCGTTGTCAGTTACGTCGGTATGCCGGGTGGCCGAGCGAGCCGGCCGGCATACCTGCCTGGCGCCTGCGTACGCACCCCGCCGCGTGCCGGGATGGCCCGGCTGTCGCGGACTGCTGTGGTGCGCCCCGGCTGCTGCCGGCGAGAAGGCGCGCGAAATATGGCCCGAGGGCCGCGCCTATCGTAAAGCCTCGTGATAGCGGCCCGGTAATCAGGCCGGCTGCTCCTTGAGTCGAACGGCGATGACCCGGCCTCGGACGGTCTCGGTCTCCCCGGCGCTCAGGCTGACGTCGACGATCACCTTGCGCTCGCCGACCTCCGCGGGGATGCCCCGCAGCACCAGCTCCCCGCCCAACGGCGTCGGGGCCAGGTAGTCCAGATGCAGCGATGCGGTGAGAAAGCGCGGCGGCGCGTCAAGCTGGAGGTCCACGCCGTCGCGGTGGGCGGCGGCACCAGCCGCGGTGCCGGTGCCGTGGCAGTCGACCAGCGAGGCCAGCAGCCCGCCGTAGACGATCCCGGGGGTGGCAGTGTGCTCGGGGCGCGGGGTGAACCGGGCCACCGTGTGGTCGCCCTCCCAGAAGCTGCGGATGTGCAGACCCTGCTCGTTGAGCCGCCCGCAGCCGTAGCACCGCGCCACGTCATCGTCGTAGGTGTCCTGGATCGCCGTGGGTCTCATGGGGCACACCGTAAGGGACACCGCCTCATCGCGCCGGTCTTGCGCGGCGCCTTCGGTCCGGCCGCGCGAGTGCTGTTGCGCACTGTGGCGCACTGTTCCGCGCGGTTGGCCGGCCCGAAGCCGCTATACCGTGTGCCCATGGACAACCCCCTGGTCGAGCGGATGCGCGGTTTCGGGACGACGATCTTCGCGGAGATGTCCGCGCTCGCGGTGCGGACGGGGTCGATCAACCTCGGCCAGGGATTTCCCGATGTCGACGGACCGGCGCCGATGCTGGACGCCGCGGTGGCGGCGATTCGTGGCGGGCGCAACCAGTACCCGCCCGGGCCGGGTGTGCCCGAGCTGCTCGCCGCGGTTGCCGCGCACCAGGAGCGCTTCTACGGAGTGCCGGTCGACCCCGCGACCCAGGTGCTCATCACCGCCGGTGCGACCGAGGCCATCGCTTCGGTCGTGCTCGCGCTGTGCGAGCCGGGCGACGAAGTGGTGATCTTCGAGCCGTACTACGACTCCTACGCCGCGACGATCGCGCTGGCTGGGGCGACGCGGCGCACCAGCGTGCTGCGCTTCCCGGACTTCGCCGTCGACGAGGCGTCGCTTCGGGCCGCCTTCTCCTCACGCACCCGGATGGTCCTGCTCAACTCCCCGCACAACCCCACCGGCAAGGTGTTCACCCGCACCGAGTTGGACCTGATCTGCCGGCTCGCAAGGGAGCATCGGGCTTGGGTCGTCACGGACGAGGTCTACGAGCACATCACCTTCGACGGCGTCCCGCATGTGCCGGTCAGCACGCTTCCCGGGATGTGGGACAGCACCATCACCATCTCCTCGGGCGGCAAGACGTTCTCCGCCACAGGCTGGAAGGTGGGCTGGGTCGTCGGGCCCGCCGAGGCGGTGACGGCGGTACGCACGGTCAAGCAGTTCCTCACGTATGTCGCATCCGGGCCGTTCCAGCCCGCCATCGCGGCCGCGCTGGGACTGGGGGACGAGGTGTATGCCGCGCTGGCCAAGTCGCTGCAAGGCAAGCGCGACCTGTTGTGCGAGGCTCTCGTCAATGCGGGACTGTCGGTATCCGTGCCCGCCGGGACCTACTTCGTCATCGCCGATGCGCAGGTGTTCGGGGCCAGCGACGGGGTGGAGTTCTGCCGGCGCCTGCCCGAGCTCGCCGGAGTGGTGGCCGTGCCGGTTTCGGTGTTCCACGACGACGCCGACGCTGCGCGGACCCTGGTGCGGTTCGCGTTCTGCAAGCGTGACGAGGTGCTCATCGAGGCGGCCGAGCGGTTGGGTCGGTTGCGCTCGTCCTGACCGGCGGTTGTCCACAGCCGTCCACCGCAATGTCACGCGGTCCACAGGCCCAGACTGCGCCGTGCGGGAGGAGGGCCCTGCACCGCAGCCTTGACCAATGGCCGCATGGATCGCCCTACTGACCATCGCTTCGCTGGCGGGACCGGCTGTTGACCTCACGGTTGGCTCCGCGAGCACGACCACCACTGCCGATCCGATCGTTGCTGCTGCGCCGAGGTCGACCCCGGTCACGGTCGAGCCGGCCGCAGGCACCGGTGCAGCAGCCGACCCGTCCCGGCTGCCGGGCGACCTGAGCCCGCCTCCGTCGTCGGCAGTGCGACCGCGGGACGGCTGGAGCTGGCCGGTGCCCGAGCCGCATCAGGTCATCCGCCCGTTCGACCCGCCTGAGCTGATGTGGGGGGCCGGGCACCGAGGCGTCGACCTCGCCATCGGCGTCGGCGGTGTCGTTCGGTCACCCGCCGAGGGTGTCGTCACGTTCGTCGGCGTGGTTGCCGGGCAGGAGGTGATCGTCGTCGCCCACGCAGATGGCCTGCGCTCGACCTTCCAGCCGGTGCTCGCCTCCGTGCCGTTCGGTGCTCGCGTCGCCAAGGGTGAAGGGGTCGGAGTTCTCACCAGTTCGCCGGGTCACTGCGCCCCTAGCTCTTGCGTGCACTGGGGAGTGTTGCGCGGCAGTGCCTACCTGGACCCCCTGGGCTTTCTGCACGAGCGGGTCGTGCTGCTGCCACTGCCATAGCCGGCCCTCGGGACGGCATCCCATCCTCCGAAGGAGGGGTGCAACGAAACTCACACCGTGATCCGACTCGGAAACCGGTCGAGCTCGCCCAAGGTTGAGGCAAGGACTCCACCCGGGTCTACGACGCGGATGACAGGAGAGCCGCGATGCCGGCAATGGCAAGCACCGAACGTGTTTTCCTGCGCATGGAGCGACCGGGGTTCCCCTTCGACATCGCCGGGATCCTCCTGCTAGACGCCTCACCCGATGGAGCGCTTCCCTTCGAGCACGTGCGAGCGCTCTTTCGCCAACGCTGCCTTCAGTTCCCGCCGATGACTCGTGTGGTGGCGCCGGCTCCCCTGGGCATCGGCGACGAACGGTGGACGCAGGCCGCGACGCTGGACATCGACCAGCATGTGCACCAGATGACCCTGCCGGAGCCGGGCGATATGGACGTCTTGCTCTCGAGTGTCCTCGAGCTGTCCCAGGAGCCGCTCGACCGTGGCCGGCCCCTGTGGGAGGCGTGGTATCTCACCGGCGCAGCCGACGGCACTGCCGCCCTCATCCTGCGCATCCACCACGCGGCAGTCGACGGCGTCGGCCTCATGCAGCTGCTCGGCATCCTCTTCGACACCGAGCCCACCCCCGTGGACGTCGCCCAACAGCCACCAGGGCTGCCGGCACGGGCGGCCCCTTCGCAGCTGCGCAGGGCACTGGCCGAGATCCCGGATCGGGCCGCGACAGGCGTCGCGACGTTCGGGCGCCTTGTCGGCCATGTCGGCACCGCAGCGAAGGCGGTCATGGTGCGCATGCCGGAACAGGCAGTGCGCCAGGCTGCGACCAAGACCGGGCTGGCGCGGCTGCTGCAGGTGCAGTCAGACCCGGGTTCTGCCCACTTGCCCGAGTGGCCGGGCTACCTCCCCTCCCCCGTGAGCCATCCCCCTGTGACCCTGTTCAACAAGCACGTGGACGACCCGAAGAAGGCGATGGCGGTCATCTCGTTACCGCTGTACGAGGTCAGCCAGGTCCGGGACGCCTTCCCCGACGTCACCGTCAACGACATCATTCTGGCTCTCGTGGCCGGGGCCCTGCGCGACTACCTCGCCGCCCACGACGAGCTGCCGAGCTCGCCAGTTCGCACCACGTGCCCGGTGAATATCCGCGCCAATGAGCTGCCAACCGGACAGGGCAACAGCTTCACGACCATGTGGGTCGATCTGCCCGTGCACCTGGCCGACCCGGCTGGGCGGCTGGACACGGTGAGCGCGAGCGCCAGGGCCGCAAAGCACTCGCTCCGGGAGTCCCAGGCTTCGTGGGACGCGC
>JBIOUP010000096.1:0-6806 GCA_044867305.1 Dermatophilaceae bacterium | reverse complement strand
TCATCCCGATTTCTGCGTCGCGGGACGCGAGCGTGTAGTCTTCCGCACGCACCACCGGCAGGCGTGCCCTGCTGGCGCCCCAATAGCTCAGTCGGCAGAGCGTTTCCATGGTAAGGAAAAGGTCTAGGGTTCGATTCCCTATTGGGGCTCCGGCCGGCCCTGGTCGCACGGCCGACGAGGCGGGATAGCTCAGCTGGTCAGAGCGCACGACTCATAATCGTGAGGTCGCGGGATCGAGCCCCGCTCCCGCTACGAAACAGCCGCCGAGAGAAGTAGGTACGCCGTGGCCACCAAGACCGCCGACATCCGCCCCAAGATCACCATGGCCTGCGTGGAGTGCAAGAACCGCAACTACATCACCCGCAAGAACCGCCGCAACGACCCCGACCGGCTGTCGATGAGCAAGTTCTGCCCCAACTGCGGCAAGCACACCGAGCACCGCGAGACCCGCTGACGCAGCCGGCCCAGGGCCGCGTGCCACGGTGACCCTATGACGCGCATCGGCACCCTTGACGTCCTGCCGATCTGCCTGGGCGGCAACGTCTTCGGCTGGACGGCCGACGAGCCGACGACGTATGCCGTGCTCGACGCCTTCACCGAAGGCGGGGGGTGCTTCGTCGACACCTCCGACTCGTACTTCCAATCCGCGCCGGGCAACTCCGGCGGCGAGTCCGAGTCGCTCATCGGCTCGTGGCTGCGGGCTCGCGGCCCGCAAGCACGCGAGCGGCTGACGATCGCCACCAAGGTGGGCAAGTGGAACTCCCGGCCCGGCCTGGCCCGGGCGAATGTGCGCGCGGCCCTCGACGACTCACGCCGGCGCCTCGGCATCGACGTCATCGACCTGTACTACGCCCACGAGGACGACCCGTCGCAGTCGATCGAAGACATCGTGGCCACCTTCGACGAGCTGGTCAGGGAGGGCTCGGTCCGCAGCTACGGGCTGTCCAACTTCGGGCTGGACCGGTTCACCGCGGCGCTCGAGGTAGCCAAGAGCGGGGGGTATGCCGTGCCGGCCGCCCTGCAGCCGGACTACAGCCTGGTGCACCGGGGCGAGGTCGAGGCCACCGGCCTGGGCGCGGCCGCGGTCGAGCACGGGGTCGCTCTGGTCCCCTACTACGCGCTCGCGTCGGGCTTCCTCACCGGCAAGTACCAGCGGGGGCAGGCGGCGAGCGGAGCGCGGGCGCCGCGCGTTACGGCATACCTCAATGACGACGGCTTCCGGGTGCTGGACGTGCTGCTGGCCGTCTCGGAGGAGGTCGGCGCACCGCCGGCGTCGGTCGCCATCGCCTGGCTGCGTTACCAGCCCGGGGTGGCCGCGCCGATCGCGAGCGCGAGCCGGCCGGACCAGGTGCCGGCTCTGCTGGGGTCGGCGCGCCTGCAGCTGTCGCGCGCGCAGGTGGACCGGTTGACCGAGGTCTCCGAGCCGTTCGTCGCGGCTGGTCGATAGGCTCGGCCCCATGTTGGTCAACGAGGACTACGTGGGTCGCTCCTACCCGCCCCACCCGCCGTACATCGTCAGCGCCGCGAAGATCAAGGAGTTCGCCGAAGCGGTCGGGTCCACCGACCCGGTGCACACCGACCCGGAGGTGGCCCGGTCCCGCGGCTACCGCGACGTCATCGCGCCGCCCACCTTTGCCGTCATCATCTCGCAGCGGCCCGAGTTCGAGTTCCTGAACGACCCTGCGAATGGCATCAACTTCGGCAAGGTCGTGCACGGCGAGCAGGGCTTCACCCACCACCGTCCGCTCACCGCAGGTGACGCCGTCGTGGCCACCCTGAACATCGAGTCGGTGCGGGCATCCGGGGCCATGACCATGATCGGGGTCCGCACCGAGCTCACCGCGGGTGCCGAGCCGGTGTGCACCGCCCGCTCCACCGTCGTCGTCCGAGGAGACTGAGCTGTGACCACCGTGCGCACCCTTGACCAGGTCCAGGTCGGCACTGCCCTTCCTGACCGGACCATCCACATCGACCGCCCGACGCTCGTGCAGTATGCCGGTGCCTCTCTGGACCGCAACCGGATCCACTGGGACGAGCCGTTCGCCAAGCAGATGGGCCTGCCCACCGTCATCGCCCACGGCATGTACACGATGGGGGCGGTCGGCACGGTCGTCGCGGAGTGGGCTGGTGACGCCGGCCGCGTCGTTCAGTACTCGACCCGGTTCACCGGGATGGTCCCGGTCGACTACGACACCGGAGCCGACCTGGAGGTCGCCGGTGCGGTGACCGCCGTCGACCCCGACAGCAAGCGGGCCACCGTGGAGCTGACCGTGACCCACAACGGCGCCAAGGTCCTGGGCAAGTGCCAGGCCGTGGTGCAGCTGGACTGACCCCACGCGGCTACGTGGTGGAGGAGCTCCACGACATACCGCTGGCGCCGTTGACCACGATGCGAGTGGGCGGCCCGGCCGACCGCCTGGTCGAGATGTCGACCACCGCAGAGATCATCGAGACGATCCGGGAGGCCGACACCGCCGCCCAGCCGGTGCTCGTGCTCTCCGGGGGCTCGAACCTGGTCATCGCCGATGCCGGGTTCCGTGGCACGGTCGCTCACGTCGCAACGCACGGCGTCCAGGTCGAGTCGGCGGACTACTGCGGCGGCGTGAGCCTGCGGGTCGCGGCGGGGGAGGAGTGGGACGCCCTCGTGGGTCGCACCGTGGCCGAGGGGTGGTCGGGGATCGAGGCGCTGTCCGGAATACCCGGGTCAGCCGGGGCGACCCCGATCCAGAACGTCGGCGCCTACGGCCAGGAGGTCGCCGAGACCATCGCTGCGGTGCGGGTCTGGGACCGGCTCCGCGGCACGGTGCGCACGATGGCCAACGCCGACTGTGGGTTTGCCTACCGCAGCTCGCTGTTCAAGCGCTCGGCGGGCCGGTACGTCGTGCTCGAGGTGGTCTTCCAGCTGCCGGTCGCGGACCTGTCGGCGCCGATCGGCTACCCAGCGCTCGCCGACGAGCTCGGCGTGCCGCAGGGCGCGCGAGTGCCGCTCGCCGAAGCCCGCGAGGCGGTGCTGGCGCTGCGCCGGCGCCGCGGCATGGTCCTGGACGAGGGCGACCACGACACGTGGAGCTGCGGCTCGTTCTTCACCAACCCCGTCCTGGACCGGCCGGCATACGCCGCGCTGGGCAACCGGACAGGCGAGCGGCCCGGCGCGGCTGACCCGCCGTGCTGGCCGGCGGACGACGGATCGGTCAAGACGAGCGCGGCGTGGCTCATCGAGCGGGCCGGCTTCGGCAAGGGCTTCGGTATGCCGGGTCCGGCCGCGCTCTCGACCAAACATCCCCTGGCGGTGACCAATCGTGGCGAGGCGAGCGCGGCCGACGTCCTCGCGTTGGCCCGCCGGGTGCGCGACGGGGTCGCCGACACCTTCGGCGTGACCCTCGTGGCCGAGCCCGTGCTGGTCGGTTTGTCGCTGTAGTCTTCTCGCTCATGGCGTCGCTCGGTTCGGACGTGCGGATTCGGCTGGCTGAGCCTGCCGATGCGGCCGCGCTGCTGGATCTCGTTCTGCGCAACCGCGAGTTCTGGCGCACCGGCGAGCCAAGACGCCCGGACGACTACTACACCGCGGAGGTCCAACGGGCGCGCATCGAGGCGGCCAACGGCGCCAGCTCCCCAGAGTTCGCGAGGGTTTTCCTCGTGGAGGTGGACGGGCGTCTCGTCGGACACGTCGGCCTGCACGGCATCATCCGAGGTCCGTTCCAGTCGGCCGATGTCGCGTATGCCGTCGACGAAGCCGTGCGCGCTCGCGGCGTCGCCACCGCAGCGCTGCGGCAGCTCATCGTCGTTGCCTTCGACCAGCTCAACCTGCATCGCCTGCAGGGGGGAACGTTGATCGACAACGAGGCATCCAAAAGAGTCCTCGCGAACTGCGGCTTCGTCCATTACGGGCGGGCCCCCGAGTACCTCAAGATCGACGGGCGTTGGCAGACCAACGACCTGTTCCAGCTGATCAACCTCGAACACCGCACCGAATGAGCCATGATCGGCAGGCCAGCGACGCCGGCGTGTTTGCCGAGTGGGCGGCAAGTGTCGTTATCCGGGTGTCATAACGACATCGGCTGCCCACTCGTTGAGGGCGTGCGGGTCAAGCCGGGGGACAAATACGGCGCGGCTGGCATGACGAAGGGCCGGTCAGCCGACGAGCGAAGCGCTGAACACGGTCTTGGGGAACGTCTGCCCGCTGTCGGTGACGCGAGACGCCGGGCGCGTGTAGTCCAAGCGCAAGGCGGCGGCGGCCTTCGGGTCCACCTTGAACACCAGCCACCCCGTGCCGGTCTGGCCGTTGGGCATCTCCGGCGGCAACATCGTCCAGCCGCCTGCCTGCAAGCTCGGGTTGATGATCGGGTCGGGCCGGTTCGGCAACGAGGCGCTCGAAGCGATCGAGAAGTCCACCGTCCGCAGCGCAGCCGTGTACGTCACGCCCGGCGTCCAGGTCATCTCGACCCCCACCAGCTCGAAGGCCTGGGCCTCGTCGGATTTCGGATCCGGCCACGGCAGGTCCCGCGCCATCCGCAGCACCTTGATCTCGTGGCCGAGGTCGGGGTCTTTGATCACCTTGTCAACCGGCACAAACGTCGTGGGCACAGCGATCGGTGTCACCGGTGCAGAGCTCGAGGGCGCCGGTCCGGTCGCGGACGACGACGTTTCGCTCGTCGCTGTGGGCGTCTCGGGCAGCGTGGCCGACGTGCTCGAGCTGGTCTGGGTCGTTGCGGTCGAGCTCGCCGATGGCTCGCTCGAGGAGCAGGCGGCCAGAGCGGCCGCCGCCAGCATGGCGACGACCAGCCAACCGGTTCGGGCTCTCACGCGCTCACCCTACGTTGGGTCGCACCGTGCTGCTCACCTGTGCGTCCAGGTCGGAGGGCGCTGCAGAGACTGGTCGGGCCAGCCAGCGTGCTATGTCGCCCAGGGCGTTCGTGCGCAGCTCCGCGGGTGCCCGGCTGGCACCGAACGAGTCCCGGGCCAGGCGAGCGAGCGTGTCGTCGTCGAGGCCCAAAGCCTCACGCGCGACGGCATACTGGTCAACGAGCCGGGTGCCGAACAACAGCGGGTCGTCGGCGCCGAGCGAGACCGGTATGCCGTAGTCCAGCACCTGTCTCAAGGGGACCTGCTCCGGTGCCGCGTAGACGCCGAGGGCGACGTTGCTGCCGGGGCACACCTCCAGGGTGACGCCGGCTTCGGCGACCTCGTCGAGCACGCGTGGGTCCTCGACGGAGCGGACGCCGTGGCCGATCCGGTCGGGTCGCAGGACCGAGAGGGTCTCCTGCACCGCGGCCGGCCCGAGCAGCTCACCCCCGTGCGGCACGAGCGCCAGTCCCGCTCGACGCGCGATCGCGAACGCCGGGGCGAAGTCGCCGGTCTGGCCGCGCCGTTCGTCGTTGGACAGCCCGAAGCCGACGACCGTGCCTGCTGCGTCACCGGCATACCGGGCCGCGAGCCGAGCAAGGGTGCGCGCGTCGAGCGGGTGACGGATCCGCGAGGCGGCGACGATGACGCCGACGCCGACGCCGATGGCTTGGCTTGCGGCCCTCGCCTCGTCCAGGACGATCTCCAGGGCAGGGGTGACGCCCCCGACGAAGTGGCCGTAGGTGCTCGGCTCGATCTGGATCTCCAGCCACCTGGAGCCCTCGGCGGCATCGTCTTCGGCGGCCTCGCGGACGACGCGGCGCAGGTCGGCCTCGCCGCGCACGCACGCCCGGGCCAGGTCGTAGAGGCGCTGGAACCGGAACCAACCGCGTTCGTCGGTGCCATGCAGCCGCGGGGGCCAGCTCGCGGCAAGCGCGTCAGGAAGGCGCACCCCGTGCCGGCTGGCGAGCTCGGCGAGCGTGCCGATGCGCATCGAGCCGGTGAAATGCAGATGCAGATGCGCCTTGGGCAGCTCCCGTAGGGACCGAGCGCTCAGTCGTCCTGGTCCTCATCGTCGTCGAGGATGTGCACCGCAGCCTCCTCGGCCGACGCCGCGCCTCCGTCGATGCCGACATCACCGGCGAACACGTCGTCGATGTCGCGGACGCCTTCGGGAGCGACGAGCCGACCGCTGCGGCGGCGGCCGGACTGCCCGACGAAGTCCTCGTCGGCGAAGATCGCGTCGGGGTCGTCCCCGCCCAGGCGCTCGCGGCGGGCCTGCAGCTCACCGGACTCGTCGTCGGGGGCACCGTAGGCCGAGTACGGGTCGGGCTCCTCTTGCAGCATGCGTTGCTCGAGGCTCTCGTGGTGGGCTTGCTCGTATGCCGTGGTGCCGTAGCAGTACGCGCCGCGCGGCTTCTCCGGTGGGGAGTAACCCTCGTCGAGGATGTCGTCCATCCCCCGGTCGACGAGAGTGTCGCCCGGCTGCAGCTGGTCCTCCTCGTCCACCGACCACACTTCCAAGTCGTCGCCGATAGTGTCGCGGTCGAAGTCCTGGTCGGTGCTCATGGACAAACTCTGCCACGTCGGGAATCGCCCGGGGAACCGCTGACCAACGAGTCCTGCGTCTCAACACGGTCCGCTCAGTTCGCCCGATTTGAAGGCGCTTGCGCAGTGGGCTCGATCTCGTGCCTCACGGGGCCTGGTCTGCTGGCTCCCTCGTCAGGCCTGGCGTTCGTCGCGGGGGTGGCCTCGACCCTCCCGGTGCGACCGGACCGGGTTGGCGCGCGCTCCCGTGCCCGGGACCTGAGGCGGTGCCGGCTCGAGCGCGGCCGGGTCAGGCCGCTCGTCGTGGTCGATGGCGAGCCAGACGCCCCACGTGGCGAGGAACAGGATGCCCGTCAGCACCCACTGGACCCGGTTGTCGGGACTCCAAATCGCCCAGAGGAGCAGGGCCACACCCG
>JBIOUP010000095.1:0-3057 GCA_044867305.1 Dermatophilaceae bacterium | reverse complement strand
GTGGCTCTCCTTATGGGGTTCGTTCGGTTCGAGCTCCTCGGGCCAGTACAGGCGCAAGGGGTTGTCGACCAGCAGCCTGCGCTGCAGGTCGGGGGTGATCGCAATGTGCGGGATGAAGTCGACGAGCAGCCCGTCGTCGGGCATGTGGTCCTTGAGGTTGGGATGCGGCCAGTCGGTGCCCCAGAGGACCCGGTCGGGGAAGCTCTCGACGATCCGGCGGGCGAAGGGCACGACGTCACGGTATGCCGCCTGCTCGCCATCGAGGGCCGGGGGCCCGCTCACCGAAAGCCGCTCCGGGCAGGACACCTTCGACCACACGTTGGGGTTCTCCGCCATGAACCGCACGAACGTCTCGAACTGCGGCCCGTCGACCGGCTGGCTCACGTCGGGCCGGCCCATGTGGTCGACGACGACCGTCGTGGGCAAGGCGGTGAAGAAGTCCCAAAGCTCAGGCAGGTCGACCGCTTCGAAGTAGATGACGACGTGCCACCCGAGGGGGGCGATCCGCCCGGCGATCTCGAGCAGCTCGTCTTTGGGCGTGAAGTCGACGAGGCGCTTGACGAAGTTGAAACGCACCCCCCGGACACCTGCTGCGTCCAGTTCCTTGAGTTGCTCGTCGGTCACGTCACGCCGGACCGTGGCGATGCCGCGGGCCTTGCCACCGGCGTGTGACACTGCGTCGACCATGGCCCGGTTGTCGGCGCCATGGCAGGTGGCCTGCACGATGACGTTCCGCTGGAACCCGAGGTGGTCGCGCAGCGCGAACAGCTGGTCCTTGGACGCGTCGCACGGGGTGTACCTGCGTTCCGGGGCGAACGGGAACTCGTCTCCCGGGCCGAAGACGTGGCAGTGCGCGTCGACTGCTCCGGCAGGCGGGGTGAACCGCGGCGTCGACGGACCGGCATACCAGTCCAGCCAGCCAGGCGTCTTCTCGAAGGGCATCTACTCACTCCTGCCTCGGTGGACGGACTCGGGCCAGGATGCGATCGGCCTCGGTACGCCAGTCAGGGGACTGCGCGAAGTCATCCGCCCCGCGGACCCCGAACACGCCTTCGTCGGCCAGGTCGGCGACCCACCCTTGCCGAGCGGCGGTCGCCTCGGTCGCCCAGGGCGTGAGGCCCAGCTCGCGTACCGTCTCGGCGACTTCGTGCGCCTCTTCGCTGCGCCGACGGCCGTGCTCGATGACCCGTTGGAAGACGTAGGCTGCCTGCTTCTCCCAGTCGACGCCTGGAAAGGTCTCGTAGAGCGACTCGACGACGCGGTCCTCCACGCCGTAGGCCCGCGCGGACGTGAGGGACTCCACGATCAGCGCCTCCAGGCCTTTGATCATCACGCTGCGGCACATCTTGGTCGCCGAGGCGACGCCGAGCGTTTGGTCGTATGCCGTGCCGGCGGAGCCGAGCTCGGCAAGCGGCCCCTGAATGCTCTGGGCATTGCGGCCGCCGAGCAGCAACGGAACGCCGATGCGGTAAGGAGGCACGGCAGTCATGACTGCGCCTTCGACGTAGCGCCCACCGGCGGCGTCGACGAGCGCCGCGGCACGGGTCTTGGCGCCGGGCGAGGAGGAGTTGAGGTCGAGGAAGAAGGCGCCGGGACGAATGCCGGGCGCACATGCCCACGCGACGGGAACGGCCTGGCACGCCGTGACCGCGGAGATGATCAGATCGGCACGGTTCGCCAGCGAAACGTGCCCCGATGCCAGGCCGACCCCATAATGCTCTGCGTGCGCGCGCATGACGTCGCCCGCAGAGCGATGAGGGGTGTCGGCAGCGGCCTCGAACTTCGTGTCGTAGGCCCACAGCACCATCCCGCGGGCCCGGAGGTCTTCGGCGAGGATCTTGCCGACCTCGCCGTATCCGACGAGGCCGACGCGCCATCGGTTGGGGTCACGGGCGAGCGGCATCGGTCAGTCCACGTAGGAGAGCCCGGCAGCCGCCAGCGGCTCGCGCATCGAGTACATGTCCAGACCCAGCACGCCTGAGGCCAGCTGGGCGCGCTTGCCGGCTTCGTTCGCCTCACGAGTGGCCGCCGCCTTGGCCACATCGCCGGCGAGCGCGGCGGGCACGACGACAACACCGTCGACGTCGGCGACGACGACGTCGCCCGGGTTGACCTGCGCACCGGCGCAGACCACCGGGATGTTGACCGAGCCCAGGGTGGCCTTGACGGTGCCCTTGGCGTTGACCGCGCGGCTGAAGACCGGAAAATCCATCTCGGTGAGGTCCTCGACGTCGCGGACGCCTCCGTCGATGACCAGGCCCTTGCCGCCCCGCGCCCGGAACGAGGTGGCCAGCAGCTCGCCGAAGAAGCCATCCTCGCAGTCGCTCGTGCACGCGGCGACCACGACGTCGCCCTCCTGCAGCTGCTCGGCGGCGACGTGCAGCATCCAGTTGTCTCCGGGCTGCAGCAGGACGGTGACTGCCGTGGCGCAGATCCGCGCGGACGGGTAGATGGGCCGCATGTAGTTCTTCATCAGCCCGACCCGGCCCATCGCCTCGTGGATCGTCGCCACGCCGAACTGCGCCAGCTCCGAGGCGGCGCCGGGGTCCGCGCGCTCGATGGTGCGCCTGACGATGCCGAGGTCGTTGAGGGCCATGCTGCTCCTTCGGTGCGGTCTCGATTCGCTGGTGGCTACCGGCCCTGCGCGCTGAGTGCCTGGTCGAGGCGGGGGTACACCCGGCGGGCGTTGGCTTGGTAGATCTGCTCCTTCTCCTCGGGCTCGAGAATGGTCGACGCTTCGATGTAGCGCTTGGTGTCGTCGTAGTAGTGCCCGGTCTCGGGGTCGATGCCGCGCACGGCGCCGATCATCTCGCTCGCGAACAGCACGTTCTTGACCGGGATCACGGTGTTGAGCAAATTGATGCCGGGCTGGTGGTAAACGCAGGTGTCGAAGAACACGTTGTTCATCACGTGCGTGTCCAGCAGCGGCTTCTTCATCTCCTGCGCCAGGCCGCGGAAGCGCCCCCAGTGGTAAGGCACCGCGCCGCCGCCGTGCGGGATCAAAAAGCGCAGCGTCGGGAAGTCCTTGAACAGGTCTCCCTGCAGGCACTGCATGAA
>JBIOUP010000094.1:0-4683 GCA_044867305.1 Dermatophilaceae bacterium | reverse complement strand
ACGGCTCGGCCGGGCCATGCCCAGCGGCGGTCCGGCGACGGTGTGCGATCGCGCTCTCGCTCGCAACGAGGACCGCCTCGGTCACCTGTGCGTCGATGACCGGGGGTCGCTCGACCGCGACGGTATGCCGCAGCAGCCGCACCGTGTGCTGGGCCCGCTCGATCCGGCGTCCAGCATCCAGGAAGGCCCATTCCGGGCCTCGCACCAGGCTCTCGTGCTGGATGCCAGCCACGGCCAAGGTGAGCGCGAGAGTGTCGGCGATGACCGCCTGCAGGTGGGCGTTGGTGCTCACCGGCTCGCGTCTGCCGAGGGAGCGCTCCAGCCGCGAGAGGATGAGCCAGACATCCTGGCTGAGCTGTTCGCGCATCGCCCGGGCGGTGCGGATCGCTCGGCGCGCTGCGTAGGTGACGGTGCCGGCGACATCCGGGTCGAACAGCACCATGCTCATGTACCGCTGGCTGCGTTCGCCCGCCGCCGGCTGCCCGGCCCGGTCGGGCCGGACCGTCGTCACCTCGGCCACCGCACGAAGCATGACGTCCAGCGTCATCGCACCCGGTGTCCCCGGCCGCAGGCCGTGGTCCTCGTCCAGGTCAGCAGCCACCCGAAGCAGCCGGGCCGTGCCTTCGACCCGCTCCAGGTAGCGGCCCAGCCAGTAGAAGTCCTCGGCAACGCGCGGCGTGACGCCGCCCACGCCCGCGACCTCGTGGATCGTCTCTAGGTCGGTCGCAACGCCCGCGCGCGCATCACGCCCGTCGACGGTGCGCACCGGCCGCCAGGCGGACGTGGGGGCGCGCCGTTCCACGTCGCGGTCGGCGAGCACCCAGACGTCCTTGGACGGCGCTCCGGTGACGCTCGTGACCATGGCCGAGCCGGGTTCAGCGGCGACCCTGGCCAGCCCGCCGGGCAGGATGGCGTAGCCCTGGCCGTCGGCGACGCCGAAGGTACGCAGCACCAGGCGACGGGGCTGCAACCCCGTCTCGGTGATGACGGGCGCCGTGGACATCGAGAGCGGCTCCTGCCCCGCCCAGGCCCACGGCCGGGCCTCGATTTGCGCCCGCAGATCAGCGCGCTGGGCGCTGTTCAGCTCCCACCCGAACCGGCTGGCCGGTCCCACCCCCCGTGAGGTCGCCTTGAGAACGAGCCGGTCCAGGTTGGCCAGGACGTGGCTGCGTTGCGGGGCGTCCCCACACCACCAGGTCTGGGCCGGGCGAAGGCGCAGATCCTCCCCGGTGACCGCACGGCATACCGGCTGCAGGTAGGGCAGCAGGGCGACGTTCTCCAGGACCGCGGCGCCGAACGGGTTGACGACCGAGCACGCGCCCAGGCGAGCGGCCTCGACCAGGCCGGGAACCCCGAGCCGGGACTCCGGGCGCAGCTCGAGGTTGTCGCACCAGTCGGCATCGACGCGGCGCAGCAGCACGTCGACTCGCTCCAACCCGCCGGTGGTACGCAGCCAGATCTGCCCTTCGCGAGCAGTGAGGTCGTCCGACTCGACCAGCGGGAAGCCAAGCAGCGTCGCGCTGAGCGCTTGGTCGTATGCCGTCTCGCTCAGCGGTCCGGGGGAGAGCACCACGACACGGGGCGAGTCGACCCCGGGCGGGGCCGCGGCCTGCAGCGCCTGGCGCATGGTGTCGAAGAAGCCCCGCAGCCGGGCCAGGTCGGTGCGCCGATGCAGGGTCGGCAGGACCCGGGCGATGATGCGCCGGTTGGCCATGGCGTAGGCCGCGCCGGAGGGCGCCTGCGCCCGGTCGCCGAGCAGTCGCCATGTGCCGGTGGCGTCGCGGGCGAGGTCCGCCGCGGTGAGGACGAGCTGGCGCGGGCCGGGCAGGCGGATCGAGGCCGCCTGGTGCAGGAAGCCGGCGTGGCCGAGGAACGTCTCCGGCGGCAACAGGCCGCGTCGTACCAGCCGTTGTTCGCCGTAGATGTCACCGAGGACGGCATCGAGCACGACGGCCCGCTGGGCCAGGCCCGACTCCAGCCGGTCCCACTCAGGGGCCGACAGCAGGACCGGGATCGGGTCCAACGACCACTGGCGGGCGGTGTCGCCGAAGCCGCGCACGCCATAGCTGATGCCCTCGTCGGCGATGAACGACCGCACCCGCTCCGTCCATCCGGCCAGGCCAGCGGTGCCCGCCCGGCGCAGCGCGTCGGCGACCTCGGAGTTGAGCCCGTTGACCGCGTGCGCGCTCATCAGCTCGTCCAGACCAGTGCCGGCCACGGCGCGATAGTCCGCGATGACGTCGCCGGTGCGCCCTACGGAGTCGGCGGTCATGGCGGCAGCCTATGTCGGGCCTGGGGGGCTCAGGTGGGGCGCAGATCACAGCCTCAAATCGGCTCATCTCGTGCTCACAGCGCGGTCGCCGGGAAAACCGGGACCTTTCTCAGGCTGCGTTATCCCGCCGGAAGGGGAATGATGCCTACCAGAGAGGAGTCGACTCTGCAGTTGTCCAGCCTCCCTGCCCATCCGGCGTGCGGCCGTGTGGTGCCGGATGTGGGGAATACTGGTCGTGCCGCGGCCGGCCTGGGCACACCCCGAGTAGTCCTGTCCGCCCGCCGTACGCCTGTCCGACGAAAGGTCCGCATAAATGACAACAACCGCCCCTCAGGCCCAGAGCCAGCCGTCCTACGAGGAGTCCAGGCAGGTCGCTGAGGCCGGCCGGCAGACCGAGTGGAAGCTGCCCTCATTCGGCAAGGAACTGTTCCTGGGCCACTTCCGGCTCGACCTCATCCACCCACAGCCCCCACTGGACCGCACGGTCGTCGAGGAGGGCGAGGCCCTGCTTGAACGGGTCAAGGCGTTCATGCTCGAGCACGTCGACCCCATGCAGGTGGAGCGGGACGGCAAGCTGCCGGACGAGGTCATCAAGGCCGTCAAGGAGTCCGGCCTGCTCGGGATGAAGATCCCCAAGGAGTACGGCGGCATGGGCCTGGGCCAGTACTACTACAACAAGGTCCTGTGCTACATGACCACGTACTGCGCGGCCCTGGGTGTGCTCATCAGCGCGCACCAGTCGATCGGCCTGCCGCAGCCGCTCAACTTGTTCGGCAGCGAGGAGCAGAAGCGCGAGTGGCTGCCGAAGCTGGCCACCGACCACGTGTCTGCGTTCCTGCTCACCGAGCCGTTGGTCGGCTCCGACCCGGCTCGCCTGTCCACCGCAGCCATCCCGACCGAGGACGGGTCGGGCTACCTGCTCAACGGCCAGAAGCTGTGGGCAACCAACGGCCCGGTGTGCGACGTCGCGGTCATCATGGCCAAGGTCCCCAAGTCCGAAGGGCACCGCGGCGGCATCACCGCGTTCATCGTCCCGATGCACCAAGAGGGCATCACCATGGTCTCGCGCAACGAGTTCATGGGGTTGCGCGGCTTGGAGAACTCGCTGCACACGTTCGACAACGTCTTCCTGCCGAAGAGCGCGGTCGTTGCGCGCGAGGGTGACGGGCTTCGGATCGCGCTCACGACGTTGAACACCGGCCGGCTCTCGGTGCCGGCCATGTGCATGGCGGCCACCAAGTACGGTCTCAAGATCGCGCGCGAGTTCAGCGTCGAACGCAAGCAGTGGGGCCAGTCGATCGGCAAGCACGACCCGGTCGCGCAGCAGCTGGCCTTCGTCGCCGGATCGACGTTCGGCCTGGAGGCCATGGTCGACGTGTCCAGCAAGCTCGCCGACAACAAGCGCAACGACATCCGGATCGAGGCGGCCATCGCCAAGCTCTACGGCAGCGAGCTGGGCTGGCAGGCCGTCGACGCAATGATCCAGATCCGTGGCGGCCGCGCCTACGAGACCGCCGAGTCCCTCAAGCGGCGCGGTGAGCGGGCCTACCCGGCTGAGCAGATGATGCGTGATCTGCGGATCAACCGCATCTTCGAGGGATCCTCGGAGATCATGCGCCTGATGGTCACCCGGGAAGCGGTCGACCAGCACCTGACGGTGGCCGGCGACTTGCTGACCAGCAAGAACGCCAGCGACATGGCCAAGGCGGGCGCGAAGGCCGGCAAGTTCTACGCCAAGTGGTTCCCGGCACTGACCGTCGGTGATGGCCAGAACCCGCAGTCGTACCAGGAGTTCGGCAAGCTGGCCAAGCACCTGCGCTACATCGAGCGGCACAGCCGCAAGCTGGCCCGGACGACCTTCTACCTCATGGGCCGCTACCAGGGCCGCCTGGAGCAGAAGACTGCACTCATGGGGCGGATCGTCGACATCGGCGCGGACCTGTTCGTCATGGCCTGCGCGGTCGTCTACGCCGACACCATCAAGCGCGAGCAGCCGCAGCGCGGCAACGAGGCCAGCGAGCTGGCCGACCTGTTCTGCCACCAGGCTCGCCGCCGCGTGGACGCGTTGTTCTCCCAGATCTGGAGCAACGACGACGAGTTCCAGTACAAGAAGGCGCAGGACGTCATCAAGGGCCGCCACCTGTGGTTCGAGCACGACGTGCTCGACCCGACCGACCCGCACAACGAGATCCCGGCTCAGACCCTGAAGTAACCGCCGCAGCCTCGCTGCGTCCAAGCACGTCGAGCCCCGGCACTATGCCGGGGCTCGACGGCATACTGCGCCGTGTTCGGCCCCGCCGCTGGAGGTAAAACCGAGCGCTGGAGGTAAAACCGAGCGCTCTAGCGCACGTCTGCACCTCCACTGCAGCGAGCATCCGCCGCCGTCGGAGGTAAAACCGAGCGCTGGAGGT
>JBIOUP010000093.1:0-10457 GCA_044867305.1 Dermatophilaceae bacterium | reverse complement strand
AGGGGACATCCAGGTCGAGCAAGTCCTGCAGCCGGGGCGTGCTGGCGTTGGGCGTCGGCACCTGCGGGAGAGGGGAACCCGGTTCCGCGTCCAGAGCCAAGGTGACGGCCGTTGCGAGGTCTCGGCTGGCGTCGCCGCTTGTTGCACCCGACTGGGTTGCCACGAGCACCACCCCGTCGGAACGATGCAGGGCCGCCCACCCCATCGGCAACAAGGTCACGAGGGTCACCGAGCCCGCACCGCCTCGCAACCGGACCTGTGCGGTCGCGGCGGGCAGGAACTCACGCAAGGCGACCCACTCGGTCTCTGCGGGCAGCCCGGCAAAGGGTCGCCCGACGAACGGCGGCGCAGCATCGCGGACCGAGCCACGGCCGCTGCGCGCGTCGCGACGCTTGCTCGCCTTACCCATTGGTAAACCCTAGACCGCGACGGTCGTCAGTGGCTGCGCCGTCGCGATGGACCCCCGAGCGAGGCCCAGACCGTGCGTCCGTTCTTGTCCTCTGTCACGCCCCACTCGTGCGCCAGACTGCGCACGATGCGTAGCCCCCTCCCCGAGGTGGACCACAGTGCCGGGGGCGCCGGCCGAGGGGTCGACGGCCCTCCACCGTCGGACACCTCGACCTCGACCACGCCGGACTTCACCTTCCAGCGCACGCGCACCATCCCGTCCGCGAGCGGGCGGGCATGGCGAATCGCGTTGCCCATGAGCTCAGACACGACGATCTCCGCCTCGTCCACGACCGCGGCGGACACATCGTGGTCCTGCAGGTCCTCGACCAGCGCCCGACGGATACTGGGCACCGCCTGCGCGCTCGATGGAATCCGCACGGTTCGTTGGGTTTCCAGTTCCGACGTGCGCGCGACCTCGTCGGTCACGGCCCATCCCCCCTTGGTTCGCCTCTCATCGTTGGTGCCCTCCCACACCAGTCCCCCGGCTTTCAGGGTAACCCCGTTATGCCTCAGCGTGCAGTCCCACGTGGATCGCGGCCGCCGACGGCATATCTTGACGCCGTGGCTGACCTGCGCCCTCACACGGACGTGCTGCTGCCCGTTTCATGACCGTGGTCCTCCCCCCGTTCCAGCACCTGGTCGACGCGCACTGGCGTGACGTCGCGCGCCTCGCCCATGCGCTCGTCGGGCCGGACGACGGCGACGATGTGGCCCAGCAGGCGTGGACCCAGGCCTATGCCGGGTACCCGCGGCTGCGGTCGGCAAACAACTTGCGCGGGTGGCTGCTGACGGTCACCTACCGCTGTGCGATGGACAGCCATCGAGCGCGGACGCGGCGCGCCGTCCCGACCGTCGATACGCGGCTGCTGGTGGAGGGAACAGGCGTCGGAGCACCCGGCATACCCTCTCCGGCCGCCGACGCCAACCTGCCGGACGAGACGCTGTGGGCCACCGTGGCGGGCCTGCCCGGCCGCCAGCGTCAGGCGCTCGTGCTCAAGTATGTGGCCGACCTCGACCACGCCCAGATCGCCACGGCGCTGGACACCACCCCAGCCAACAGTCGCCGCCTGGTGAGCGACGCCCTGGCACACCTGCGAAAGGTCCTCGGATGAGCAGCGCTCTCACCTCCCGCCTGCGCCGGTTCCCGGACGTGGGAACACCGCCCACCTTCGGCTCCGCCGATGTCTCGTATGCCGTCGAGCAGACGCCCATCGGACGAGTGCTGCTCGCCGCCACCGCCTCAGGAGGGTTGCTCGCGTGCCGGTACGTCGCCGACGAGGCGACAGAGGCAGCCCTGCTGGACCGGCTCGGGCGGGCAGTCAGTCCCCGGATCCTGCGCCGGCCCCGGGCGCTCGACCCAGCCCGGCGCGAGCTGCAGGAGTACCTCGAAGGCGCCCGACACGACTTCGACCTGCCGCTGGACCTCGCGCTGGCCAGCGCTTTCCAGTCCAGCGTGCTGCGCACTCTGGCGGCGCGGGTGAGCTACGGACGCCGCGTCAGCTACGGGACACTGGCGGGATGGGTCGGCCGACCGCGCGCCGCCCGCGCCGTGGGTGCGGCGTTACGGGCCAACCCGCTCTGTGTCGTCCTCCCGTGCCACCGGGTCGTCGGCACGTCCGGGGCCTTGACCGGGTATGCCGGTGGGCTGGCCGCGAAGAGCTACCTGCTCGATCTCGAGTCCAGTGCAGGGGGTCCGCCCCGCCCCTGACCGCAAGGCGGCAGAAACTGGTCCGTGGCGGCAGGTATGTCTGCCGCCATAGGGTGACAACTGCCGCCTTGCCGCCTGGAGGCCCGGCCACAGCGCGCGCAGCGCGGATGAGGGCCGGTGAGGCCCGGTGAGGCCCGGTCAGGTCAGCACGACGGCGCCGTTCTGCACGGTCGAGGGGGTGGCTGCCAACGGCGCGCTCGCCGGACCGCCCTTGACCTCTCCAGTGAGCGAGAACTCACTGCCGTGGCAGGGACAGGAGATGGTCCCGTTGTTGACCGTGTCGACCAGGCAGCCCTGATGGGTGCACACCGCTGTGAGCACCTTGATGATGCCGGCGCTCGGCTGGGTGACGACGAGCTTGCGGTCGGCCAGGATCTTGCCGCCGCCCACCGGGATGTCGGCGACCTTGGCGATCTCACCTGCGGCGCCGCCCCCTCCGGATGCGGTGCCGGCGGGCGGTGCGGCTGGGCTGCTGCCCGACCCGTAGCCAGAACACGCGGCGAGCCCCGCTACGGAGAATGCGGCAGCGGCCCCGAGCACGGGCCGGCGCGCCACGCCCCGCGGTCGCGGCGACTCGGGCTCGCTGAACAGGCAGGTGTCACAGGTCATGTCGGATGTCTCCTCCTCGAGGGGCGGCAGGTGGGGCGTCAACGAGTCAGGCCGAACGTCGTGAAGAACCAGAGCGCGGAGGTCAGCCAGATGCCGACCAGTGCCGAGAAGAACAGCCCTCCGACGATCGGGAGAGTCC
Organism: Dermatophilaceae bacterium; assembly: GCA_044867305.1. Taxonomy (GTDB): domain Bacteria; phylum Actinomycetota; class Actinomycetes; order Actinomycetales; family Dermatophilaceae; genus Phosphoribacter. Next base: position 7,551 of record JBIOUP010000093.1, on the reverse strand, counting down.
GCTCGGGCACGCCGGGCCTGGCCAGGGCGAGCATCTTGGTCGTGAACGCGCCGAAGAAGAACGCACCGAGCAGCGAGTGCGCGAGCGTGCGCGGCGAGCTGTGGTCCAAGCCGAGCGCGTAGAGGCAGTGCACGACCACAGGCAGGGTGAGCAGGACCGCGAGGCGCCCTGCCCAGCGGTGCACCGGCGCGGTCCAGCCCCGGTCGCCCAGCCCGAGCCGACCCCACATCCCTGCCGCCGTGACGACCTGGACGATCCCCAGCAGCAAGGCGCTCGTCGTGAGCCAGGCCTTGGCGGCCAGGCCGCCGGAGAAGCCGGCGAGGTTCACGGCATACCCGGCGGGCTGGTGCAGGGACCCGTAGACGCCGAGGGCGAGCGCGACCGCGCACCCGGCAAGCACAGGGACCGCCAGCCGGACGCCCGGGCGCTGCGCTCCGCTGCCGCGACGGGTCTGGACCTCAGAGCTGCTCATCGCCGCGTACCTCCTGTCCGGTGACGGGCTCGCCGTCGATGGTGACCGACTTGTCGGGCGGCAGCGTCGGTGCGGTGGTCGGAGTTCCTGCGCTGTTCTTGATACCGACCTGGGTGCCGTCGGGCAGCACGATCCACCCGATCGTCGTGCGGCCGTTGCTCGACTTGGCCCGGTAGAGACCGGCCGGCTTGGCAGCCGGCGCGACTGCTGCGGTGAGGGTGCGCCCACCCAGCGTGAAGCTGACGGTGGCTCCGGACTCGGTGCGCCGCGCGGTGAGCTTCGAGCCGGCGCCCGAGAGCTGCGCGCTGCTGCCGCTGACCGTGCCGGTGAGCCACGACTCGGCGCTGCGGCCGTCACAGAGGTATGCCGCGGCCTTGTCGTTCCACACCGCGAGCGCCACGGTCGTGCGTTCGTCGGAGGCGCGCCCCACATACACCGCCTCCGGCGGGAACGCCGGTGCCGCTGGGATCTCTCCACTGCGTACCGGTGCCGGCGTAGCGCTCGCCGCCGCTGGGCTACTCGCAGTGGCCGAGGGCGCGGCCGAGGTCACGGTCGCGGCGGACTGGTCCGTCCCGACGACCGTCTTGGCGGGCGTGGTCGCCATGTTCACGCCGAGTAGGACGGCGAAACCGACCCCCGCGGCCGCGAGGGTCACCAGCGGCCGTCCGCCGCTCACGCGGCCACCACCCCGGAGGGGTAGGTGAGGGGCCCCACCGCGGCGGCTGCGCCGAACACCCGCTGTTCGGTCCGCTCGAACCGGCGCCGGGTGAGCGCCCACGCGATCCGGGAAGACGTCGGCGCCGCCGCGAGCACGCGCTGGCGCACGTCGTCGGGAAGCGCGTGCAGCGCCCAGGGGAGCAGGCCGATGGCCTCGGCAGGCGTCAGGGTCCGCTGGAAGTACCGTCGTTCGACCAGATCCCACTCGGCCTGGGTGAGGTATCGCTGCACGAGGACAAGCGCCTCGCTCTCTTCGTGGTCGAGATGGTGAGCCAGCAGGATGCGCAGGCTGGTCAGTCGGGCCTGCAGCGTCTCCCGCTCGCGCTCGGTGCCACCGGATGCGAGCTGGCCCAGCCAGCGGGTGCACTGCTCCAGCAGCGAGTCCAGGGTCTCGTGCTCGATCGCCATGGCATCGACAGTGCGCAGGTGGACCGGGTGGACGCGGCGACGCAGCAGCGGCCACAGCCCGGCGTCCTCACCCGCGTGGTGACCATGCAGGGCGGTGCAGAAGGTCCGCCAGCGTGCCGCCAGCGCGGCATACGACTCGCGGTCGGCTGCGGGTGTCCGCCGGATCGCCGCCTCGAACCGAGCCAGGTCGCGACGGAACGCGTGGTGCATGACGAACATGCCGGTCAGGTCCACCGGGCCGGGCGGGGCGCTCGCCTGTCCGGGCAGCACGACCTGCTCCAAGGGGGCTGTCGTGGTCATCGACGGTTCTCCTCGATCGGGCTCACCGCGTCGCGCGGTGGGCGGTCGGTGATGGCAGCGGCGAGCCGGGCCCCGAGGGCGTCGGGATGGCGGTCCCGCAGCCGCACTGCCCCTGCTAGCAGGACGCGCGCCACGGTCCCCGGGTTCATCAGGGTGCTCGCGGGTGCCACGAGGGCCGCGGTGCGCAGGAACGATCCGGCAAGGATCGCGTCGTCGACCGCCCCCCGCAGCAGCAGGCTCAGGTAGCGTTGCCAGGCGCTCTCGAGCGGGGTTCGCCGCAGGGTGGATTCAGGACGGTCCAGTTCCGGGGCGACCGCCATGGCCCACGGCTCCCGCAGCAAGGTCGCGACCGCTGGGAAGAACCGGCGGCCCACGCGGGCCAGGCCATCGTCCAGGCATGCGTCGAGCGCCTTGGCCTGCAGGGCGGCCAGCGACATGCCCTGTCCTTTGACCGGGTCCAGGGAGCACACTGCGTCGCCGATGACGATCAGCCCGCCGGGGAAGCGCTCGAGCCGCTCGTAGTGGCGGCGCAGGTTGCTGACGAACCGGTAGGCGCCACCCTCGTCGAGCGGCTGCGCCTGCTCGAGGAACGCGGCCAGGTAAGGCGCGTCGAGGCTGCGGGCGAAGTCGCGAAAGCCGCTCAGGTCTCGCGCCGGCTGGTCGCCGTGGTAGCCGGACAGGGAGACCGACCAGACCTCGTCGTGCTGGTGGGCCGCGATGCCTGAGCGGGGGTTCTCGACCGACCCGGCCTGCGCGATGACGAGCACGCCCTCGTCTTGCTCGGCGGGCAGGCGGAAGGTCCGGGTGACGTACCGCTCGTCGATGCGGACCTGGGTCTCCTCGGGCCCGGCATACCCTCGCCGGCCCAGCCACTCCGGGGTGCGCGAACCGCGTCCGCTGGCGTCCACGACGAGCGAGGCGCCGAGCTCTTCGGCCGGCCCACCGTCACGTGCCGCCACGCGTATGCCGGTGACCCGCCGGCCGTCAGGGCTGAAGGTCAGGTCGAGAACGCTCGTCGCGGGACGGATCTCCACGCCCGGGCACCGCTCGACGTACCGCTGCAGCGACGACTCGACCATGGCCCGGCTCGTGGATACGAGCTCGGCGGAGCAGGTCCCGGAGGCCAGCCGGTCGCGACCGACGCACATGACGGCGCGCCGCTGCAGGTCGCCGCCGCGCCCCCCGCGGTTGCGCAAGTCGGCGCCGAAACCGGGCTGAAGCGCCTCGATCGCCTGCAGACCGCCCGGAAGCAGCAGGTGCGTATGCCGTCCCTGCGGGACGCCGGCGCGGGGCAGCCCCTGGTCGTCGAAGTCGTCACGGTCGACGACGACGACCGAACCGAACCGGTCGGCGAGGACGCCGGCGGTGAGCAGTCCCGCGACGCCGGCGCCGATGACGACGGCGCGGGCGGTGGTCATAGCGGTCCCTCCAGGGTGGCAAGGCGGACGGTGTGCTGGCGCCCACACTAGGAACGAGTGCCGGGGGGCACATGGGGATACCGCCTTAGATCCCTCCGGAGGTGCCTCAGCCGTTGGATTAGGGGTGGCGCCCGCTGCGCGGCATACCGTTCACTGAGTGGTGAAGGGGGTGGCCTATGCCGCAAACCGGCCATGATATCCACGTGGTCGACCGCACCCCGGGTCCACTTGCCGGACGCGCAGACAGCCTCCCTGTCCTCCGCGCCGCGCTGCACCGAGCGGCTCAAGGGACGCCGGGCGTCGTCGTCGTGTCGGGCGAGACCGGGGTAGGCAAGACCAGACTGGTGAGCGAGCTGGTGTCCCGGGACAAGCCAGGCTTGTTCGCCGGCTCCTGTGTCCCAGTGGCCGGCGACCCGCTGCCGTTCGCCCCGCTCACCCAGGCACTGCGTCGGCTCGTGCGCACCCCGGCGGCCCGCCAGCTCGTGGACCGCTCCCCCGACCTGGCCCGGCTGCTGCCGGATGCAGTCATCGACGAGCCGCCCGAAGGTCCGGACGGCCTTCCGGCCGGGGGCTTCCCGCAGCTGCGCCTGTTCCAGTCGGTGCTGGCGCTGCTGCGTCGACTCGGCACGGAACGCCCGCTCGTGCACGTCGTCGAGGATGTGCACTGGGCGGACCGCTCGACGCTCGACCTCATCCGGTTCATCGCGACGAACCTCACCGACGAACGGGTTCTCGTCGTGGTGACCTACCGAGCCGACGAGGTGGTCCAGGAATCGCCGCTGCGGTCCTGGCTGGCCGAGCTGGGCCGGATGCCGCGGGTTTCCCGCATCGCCTTGGAGCGCCTCGGTGAAGCCGACACGGCGGTGCTGGTGCGGTCGCTGCTCGGGGGACCCCCAGACCCGGTGCTGTTCGAGTCGATTGTCGAGCGCTCGGCCGGCAACCCGCTCTTCGTCGAGCACCTGGTCCTGCACGCTACGGGGGACGGCGCCGGCCTGCCGGAAACGCTGCAGGACCTGCTGCGCTCGCGGGTGGCCACCCTGCCGGACAGCACTCGCCGAGTGGTGCGGGCGGCATCGGTCATCGGCCGAGCGGGGCCCATCGACCTGCTCTCCGCTGTCCTCGGTATGCCGGTCGCCGACGTGGAGGAGGCCCTGCGGCCGGCCGTGCAGCAGCATGTCGTCGAGGTGGGGCAGGACGAGCGGGTGGGGTTTCGCCATCCGGCCTTCCGCGAGGTCGTCTACGCCGAGCTGATGCCTGGTGAGCGTCGGCGCCTGCATCGGGTCGCTGCCGAGTCTCTCACCGCCGCAGGGCGATCCAGCGCCATCGCGTTGGCGGAGGTGGCCAATCACTGGTACCAAGCCGGCGACCTGCCCCGTGCCCTCGACGCGGCCCTGGAAGCCGGCTACGCCGCCGAACGGGTCTACGCGTACGCGGACGCCCGAGCCAGCTTCGCGCGGGCGGTCGAGCTCATGGACGTCGTGCCCAGCGCGGCGGACCGGGTCGACGTGCTGGCCAGAGCGGCCCGAGCCGCGAGCGTGATCGGGGAGGACGACGAGGCGGCGCGGCTGCTGCACGAGGCGCTCGCCGCGACCACCGAGCAACGCCGGCGGGCCGAGCTGCTCGTGCAGCTGTGCAACTCCTACTTCACGGCGGGGCGAGGGTCCGACGGCGAGGAAGCCGTCCAGGAGGCTCTGCGCATCATTCCTGCGGACGAGGTGAGCTTGCTCGCGGCTCAGGCGCAGCTGGCGCTGGCCTGGGTGGCCTCGGCGTGGTCGCGCTTCGACGAGGGGGAACGCGCGGGGCGTCGCGCTCTGGAGATCTCGATCGCAGTCCAGGCGCAGGCTGAGGTCGGTCGCAGCCGTAACGCGTTGGGTGTGGTGGCCGCGGGCCGTGGCGCGCTGGACGAAGCGCGCGAGCACCTCGAAGCAGCGCTGGCCACCGCCCGCGAGGTTGCGGACGCCGTGGACATCTCGTTCGCGTACGTCAATCTCAGTCACGTCCTGCTGTTGAGCGAACAGCTCGACGAGCTGGTGGCGCTGTGCCGTCAGGGAGTGCAAGAGCTCACCCGGCTCGGCATGCTTCGCCAGTCCGGCAGCATCCTGTTGGCCAACGCCGCGGAAGGCCTGTTGGAAGTGGGGCGGCTGGACGAAGCCGAGCAGATCCTGGACCAGGCTCTGGCCCTGCACACCCGGGGCATCATGGCCGTGCCGGTCCTGATGCGCTCGGCGCAGCTGATCGTGGCGCGAGGGGATCTGCAGGTCGGGTGGGAGCGGTGCGAGCAGGCCCGGCTCACCCTCGAGTCGGAGAACGCACCGCTCGCGTGGTCGCGTGACTTGGCCCAGGTCGCCGCCGAGGTGGAGCTGTGGGCGGGGCGCCCGGCAGCGGCATACGAGCTGGTCTTGAACGCGCTTACCCTGCTCGAAAACACCGACGAGGACTACCGGGCCGGCATCCTCGTGGCGCTGGGCCTGCGTGCCCTCGGCGACCTGGCCGAGGCTCAGCGAGACGAGCGCTCCCGGCAGCGCCAGCAGGCCCAGCTGCACGAGCTGCTTCGTCTGGCGCCGCGCCACCCGGACGATCCGCTCACCCACCGCTCGGACTTCGACGATGCGTGGTCACTCACCGAACGGGCCGAGCTCGGGCGGGCCGAGGTACGCCGGGACCCGGCCCAGTGGGAGCAGGCCGCGGCACAGTGGGACCAGCTGGATCACCCGTTGCCGGCCGCCTACTGCCGGTGGCGCGAGGCGGAGGCTCGCCTGTCGGACGGGGTTGATGTCGCCGGGATCGCCGCGCTGCGTCGGGCGCACGAGAGCGCCGTCCGGCTCGGTGCGCATCGCCAGGTGGGCGAGCTGGAGTCCCTGGCCCGGTGGTACCGCATCGACCTGGTGGCCGAAACCGCTCCGGCGCAAGAGGATCCGTTGGAGGTGTACGGTCTGACCGAGCGCGAACGGGAGGTTCTCGGTGGGCTGGCGGCCGGGCGGACCAACCAGGAGATCGCCGACGACCTGTTCATCAGCGTCAAGACGGCGAGCGTCCACGTGTCCAACATCCTGCGCAAGCTGGGGGTCAGTGGGCGCCAGGAAGCCGCGCGCGTGGCCCACCGGCACGGCATACGGGCCTGATCAGCACGGCGCGGCATAGGGGCCTGACCAGACCCGGCGCGCCAGCTGGCCTCGGGGTGGTTGAACAAATCGGACGCTTATAGCCAGGCGCAGGTGCTTATGGCACCGAATTCGGTGCTATAAGCGTCGAACTCAGTCGAGGAGCGGGCGAGATGTCCCCTGACCGCTCGACCGACCCAGGGGTGCGTCCGCGACGCGGCGGATGCTGCTGCGTGGCCGCTGCAGGGCCGCTCTGACTAGCGTGGGTGCGTGGACGCGCTCGTCACGGCCTACCTGCGCCGGCTCGGGGTGCCGGATCCTGGCGCGCCGTCGGTCATGGGGTTGCGCCGGTTGCACATCGCGCACGTCGAGCGGATCCCCTACGAGACGGTCGGGATTGCCCTCGGCCGCCCGGTCGGCATTGCCCCGCAGGAGTCCGTCGCGCGCATCATCGCCGGGTGGGGTGGGTACTGCTACCACCTCAACGGCGCCTTCTCGTGGCTGCTCGCGCGGCTCGGGTATGCCGTGCAGCGCCACGTCGGCGGCGTGCAGACGCCGGGGCGCCCGGCTCCCGGGCCGAACGGCAATCACCTCGCCCTCACCGCCACGCTCGACGGGCAGTCGTGGCTGGTCGACGTCGGGCTCGGGCTGGGCCTGCACGAACCCCTGCCGTTGCTGCCCGGCGAGCACGCCCAAGGACCGTTCACCGTCGAGCTGTCGCGGTCCACCCTGACCGACGGCTGGCGGCTGGAACAGGACCGGCGCATCGACGTGTTCGACGGGATGGACTTCGCCGACCGTCCGGCGACCATGGCCGACTTCCAGGACAAGCACGTCCGCCTCTCGGCCGACCCCCGCTCGGGGTTCGTCGCCTGGGTCAGCGTCCAGCGGCGCACCGCTGACGCGGCCTGGGCGCTGAAGAACCTCGTGCTCACCCGGTACGACGGCGCCGGGGCCTCCGCGTGCGACCTCGACTCGCCTGACCTGTTCTGGCAGACCTTGGAGCACCAGTTCCGCTTCGCCCCTGCGGATCTCACCGATGCCGATCGCGAGGCGCTGTGGCACCGGCTGTGGACCGCGCACCAATGGTGGCGCGACAGCGTCGCGATCCAGTTGAAGATCTTCACGCCCGTGG
>JBIOUP010000092.1:0-23323 GCA_044867305.1 Dermatophilaceae bacterium | reverse complement strand
GGGGTTCCAGGAGCCGCTTGGTCTGTGGCTGGCGACCGGCACGATCAGTATTCTGGCGCTCGGGTTGTACCTGCTCTTCCGGCGGCTGGACTGGATTTGAGCGCCCAGCCAGCAGTCAGCCCGCCCGCTGGTGAGTGGGGTCAGCGGGCCGGATCGGATCCGGGCTCGGACCGGGACGTGGGTCAGTTCAGCTCGGGCTCGTCGGGGAACAACGCCACGAACGCGAGGTTGTCGCGTTGCCGACGCAGCACGTCGCTCCACAGCCGGCCCGGGTGCTCGGTGAAGGGGTCGCGGGCCTCGGCGTCGACGACGTACCAGTCTCCACGCCGGACCTCGTTCTCCAGCTGGCCGCCGGACCATCCGGCATACCCGGCGAAGATCCGCAGGCCGGCGACCTCGGCGGCGACCAGCACGGGCGGGGCATCCAGGTCGACCACCCCGATCCCCCCGAACAGCTTGCGCACCCCCATGGGGTCGGCGTGGTCGCCGGGAACGGTGACGATGCCGATCGCCGAGTCAGTGCTCACCGGCCCACCTTGGAACAGGGTCTGGGGCACCGTGGTGACGGCCTGCCAGCCGGGCAAGACCGCGTCGACCGACGCCTCCAAGGGCCGGTTGAGCACGACGCCCTGGGCCCCGTCGTCGTCGTGGTGCAGCACCAGGATGACCGAGCGCCGGAACATGGCGCCCTCCACCTGGGGGGTGGCGATCAGCAGCCTGCCCGTGAGGTACGCGGTGCCCACCCGATGATTGTCACACCTCGGGGCCGGGCAAGCGCCTGCTTGCCGTCCTTCGGTGCGCCGGAGCCGGCGCACCCCTTCCGCGCAGCGCGACCGCGGCCAATGCGCACCCGAGCGCGACGCCGACCAGGTCGGCGACCGCATCGGCGGCACTGCCCGTCCGGCCCGGCAGCCAGCCGGCTTGCAGCGCCTCGCTCAGCGGAGCATGCAGGGCGAGCAGGTATGCCGGCCACCACCATCGGCACGCGAGCACTCCGACGAAGGCCGGCACAGCGAAGAGCAGCACGTGGGCAAGCTTGTCGCTGTCCTGCGGGGCACCGCTCAGGTCGACCCGCGGCCAGTACAACGCGGCCAGGTGCACCGCCAGCACGAGCGTGAACGCGACCCGCCAGCGGCCAGCGGAGCTCACCGGCCGCTCATGGGGACTTCGACGACTTCGTCGGCGAGCCCAACGACGTGCTGGTCTGCGAGGAGGTAGCGCTCTGGGCTGCCGACGTCGTCTCGCTTGCCGTAGGGCTACTCGTGCCCGAGGCGGGTTCCGTCGGCGTTGGTTCGCCGGTCGGCGGCGGCGTCGTGGTCGTAGGCGGCGTCGTCGGCGGCGGTGGCGTCGTGGTCGTTGTCGGCGGCGTCGTGGTCGTTGTCGGTGGCGTCGTGGTCGTTGTCGGTGGCGTCGTGGTCGTTGTCGGTGGTGTCGTCGGAGGAAGCGTGCTCGGCGGTGGCGTGCTCGGTGCCCCGGGCGTGGGGGCTGGCGCGGGGGTCGAGGCTGGCGATGCGGCCGCGGCAGGCGCCGCGGTCTCCGGCTGGCGCACCGGCGTCGCCGGAATCGCTCCGGCTCCATCGGCCGCCGGGGTGACCCCGTCGCGGTAGGCCATCCCCCAGCTCAGGACTGACTGCAGGTACGAGTCGGAGTGGTTGTACGCCAGGATCGCCCGAGCCAGGTTCGCCGGAACGCTCAGGTCGCCCCCGTTGCGGCACAGGTAGACACCTGCTGTGGTGGCCGCGTCGAACACGTTGTGCGGGTTGGCCACGCCGTCGCCGTTTCCGTCCCGGGCGTACGCCTTCCAGGTGCCCGGCAGGAACTGCATCGGACCAACGGCACGGTCGAACGCCGGGTCGCCGTCGAGTGCGCCGCCGTCGGAGTCGCGGATCACCGCGGCGCCCGCCAAGCTGCCATCCAGGCGCGGGCCGAGGATGCTCCCACGAGTCGTACCGCTGTCATCGACCCGGCCGCCGCCGGCGTGACCGGACTCGATGCGCCCGATGCCGGCCAGGACCCACCACGGCAGGTGGCACGCCGGCATACTCGCCGCGAGGTTCGCCTCAGCCTTGTGGTAGGCGGCCAGCACGGTGACGGGGATGCCCGACTGCCCAGCCTTGACAAAGGAGACCGGAGCCGCTTGGGCCGCCGCGGCCGCCTGCTCAGCAGCGGCGACCTCGGCCACCAGGGCGTCGACCCGGCGCAGCTCGAGCACCGTGTCGATTTCCAGGACCCGCTCGATCTGCAGGACCGGCTCGTGGGGGGAGGCGTCCTCAGCTCGCGAGGGCGTGCCCAGGGTCGCCGTGAGGACAAGCGCGGCCGGCAACCCGACGGCGCCTCGCCGCCGCCAGCTCCATCCGCCCATCGTCCGCCCCCTGGGCCCATGGCTGTGCGGCCGGGCTGACCGCGTCCTGTTGCCAACGGTCACTACCGTAACGCCGCAGGCCCGGCCATGAACCGGACTTTCGGGCAGTCTCGGTCACCATTTCATGACAGGAGGTATCAGTGGTCCCAGCAGCACCGTAGCCCCCACCATTACCACCAGGCCGCACGCGCCGTCCGCCTACAGTGAGCCCATGACCGAGCAAGCGCGTCGCATGCCCGGACGCTCCCCGCGTGTCGAGGTCGTCGGAACCGGTACGGCGAGCGCGACGCCCGACGTCGTCCGCCTCGCCCTCGGTGTGCGTTGCGAGGCAGAAGGCGTCGGACCGGCGCTCGCTCAGGCAGCAAGCGCGGTCCGGGGCGTCTCGGCCGCCGCGCGGGAGCACGGGCTGGCAGACGCCGACATCGCCTCTACCGGTGCATCGGTCCAGCCTCGGTGGGACCGGGAGGGCACCCGAGTGACCGGCTACACCGCCCACCACCACCTCACCTTGCGGGTGCGTCGGCTCGAGCGGCTGGGCGATCTCGTCGACGCGGTTGCCGCAGCGTCCGGCAACGCCCTCGTCATCGACTCCATCGCTCTTGAGCTGGCCGAACGAGGCCCGCTGCAGGCGCAGGCGCGGGCGGCCGCGTTCGCCGACGCCCAGGCCAAGGCCAGCCAGTATGCCGACGTCGCGCACGCATCGTTAGGGCGGGTGCTCAGCGTGGTCGAGCTCGCGGGCGCGGTTCCCCGCCCGGGCCCGATGCCGATGGCGATGGCACGCGTGGCCGCCGAGCCGGCCGGCATGCCGGTCGAGGCGGGCGAGCAGACCGTCACCGTGAGCGTCCAGGTGGCCTGGGCCCTGGAGGCTCCCCCGCCATGATTCGATGGAATGCCACGCGCGGGGCAGACGTTCAGTGGGCATGGCAACTACGGAGCTGACCGTCCAGAACTTCGAACGCACCGTCCTCGACAACGGCATCGTCCTTGTCGACTTCTGGGCGGCGTGGTGCGGCCCGTGCCGGCAGTTCGCCCCGGTCTTCGAAGCCGCTTCGCAGACGCATTCGGACATCGTCTTCGGCAAGGTCGACACCGAGGCCGAGCAGGCGCTGGCTGGTGCGCTGCAGATCACCTCGATCCCCACGATCATGGCCTTCCGCGACGGCATCCTGGTGTTCGCGCAGCCGGGCGCGCTGCCTGCGCCCGCGCTCGAGGACATCATCGCCAAGGTGCGCGCCCTCGACTTGGACCAGGTGCGCGCCCAGCTGCAGGCTCGGGGCGCGGAGGTTCCGGCGACCAGCGCCGCCGAGTGAGCCGACCGGCATACCGCGAATAGCGAAAGCAGCGCCCCTACCTCGTGGAGGAGGGGCGCTGCGCTGTCGCGTGATGAGCCATGGTGGAGGTGGCGGGAATCGAACCCGCGTCCGATGACGTGGCGGCAGGGCTTCTCCGGGCGCAGTGCGCTACGGCGTTTCTCGGCCTCAGGGCTCGCGCGCACTCGTTCCCTGACAGGCCCAGTCGGGTCGGTGTCCCGCGGCGCCCCCCGACGTGACGCAACGGTGAGTTCCCTAGCTGACGCCAGGCACTGAGCCGGAAACTAGCTCAGGCTGACGGACTTCGAAGCTCGCTCAGGCGGCGAGGGCGAAGTCGGTGCGCTCAACTGTCTTGGCACCTATTTTTTCGCACGGGTCGTTAACGAGATAACCGTGCATCCTCGGCCCGCTTCTCCTGCGACGACGACCACCGTCGAAACCGATCACCCCCGCGAAGGCGGCAGACCACATCACGCTGTTCAGTTGTGCGGTTCAGTATGCCGTGCAACGTCACCAGGGGCCACGCGATTCCCCACCGTAGGGCCCGCGAGTGGACTCGACCGCCTGCCACACTGTTCTGGGGGCAACCGTTGCGCGCCGTCGCGATGCTGGACTTCAGCTCAGGCAGCTCGTGCCGGGCCTGATCCATCATCACCAGCCAGGGGCTGGTGTGCCCTGCCTCTGCCGGCGAAGTCCCTGCCCCGGTTGAGGTCGCGGTCGTGCCCGGTGGCCAGCCAGATCAGCGCCGCCACCGCGGTGGCGCCCACGGACAGGGCGTAGTTGCGCGACGCGGCATCCACCGTGCTGTAGATGACCATCGCAGCAGTCACCCAGATCACCCAGCGCCGCGCGATGGGTGCCGACTCGGTCATCGCGAAGATGAGCCCACCCCACAGCAGGTACCAGGGATGTACGACGGGGCTGCTGACGACGAAGACGAGCAGCACCCAGCCGAGAGTGCGCACCGGCTGGCTGGCCTTGTACTTCCACAGCAACCACACGATGACGAGAGCACCGAGCAGCTGGCTGACCCGCTGAAGCAAGGGGACCATCGCGCCGGCCGTGTCGTAGAACCCGAGCAGGTTGAGCAGCCACTCCGCGCCGGTGCCGACCATGGTGAACGGCGAGAGCATCGAGCGGACCGTGTTGGGCACACCCATGGCCTTGATCCACCCAAAACCCAGCCCACTGACCAGGCTGATGGCAGCGAAGGCGACGGCGAACACGATCGTGGCCGGCACGAGCGCGCGCAGCACCTCCGCGTTGGTCGGCTTCTCTCCCTTGGTCCGCCAGACGGTCAGCGCGGCGACCGCGATGATCGCAGCCGCGGCCGGCTGCTTGACGCTCGCCGCAGCGGCCACTGCCACCGCGGCCCAGACCAGGTGGCGCTCCACGGCCACCCAGAGTGCGAGGGCCATCAGCCCGATCATCAGGCTGTCGTTGTGCGCGCCCCCCACCAGGTGCAGCACGACCAGGGGATTGAGCACCGCCAGCCAGATCGTCGTCTCGCGGTCATAGCCGAGTCTGCGGGCCAGCCGCGGCAGGTAGATCGCAATGAGGACGACACCGAAGGTCGCCGGAATTCGCATGAGCACGGCGGACAGGTAAGCGTTGCCGGCGCCGAGATCGACGAGCAGGTGCTGCAGCTGCAGCGAGAGCGGCCCGTACGGCGCCGGCGTGTACTGCCAGAGCGGATCCACCTGTAGGCGGTAGTCACCGTCGAGCAGCCCCGGGCCGTCGGTGTACGGGTTCATCCCCTGGTGCACCATGGCGCCCTGCGCGGCATAGCTGTAGCTGTCGAACGACAGCAGTGGAGGAGCGATCAGCAAGGGAGAAATCCACAGCCACAGCGTCCCGCGGGTCGGCGGCCGGTGGGTGGCCGAGGGACGCAGGCGCAGCCACGCGTCCAACAGCAGAAAGACCCCCACGATGGTGAGCGTGGCGGCGATGGCCATTCCCGGCCAGTACTGCATCGAGCCGATGACCGGGACGCTGCGGAACGGGTTCTGGTTGGGCAGCGACGCCGGGCTGAAGCTGCCGGCCAGGATGAGGATGGTGGCGAGCAGGCCTCGGCGAGTCGCGGGCTCGGCCCACGACTCCCGGACGTCCTGGACTTCGCGTCGCAGCTTGTCGAGCACCGAAGAACTGCTCGGCCGGGCTGCATCGCGGGTGTCGAGGGCGGTCATGCGTCCCCGTCTGTCAGGTGCTGGCTGGTGTGATGACTCAGTGCTGCTGAAGTGCTGCTGGTGTGCTGACTGATGGTGCTGGGTGGGTGGTCGGCGAGACGCCCAGCCTACCGCCCGCCGCTGGCCGTCTCCGCGCAGGCACCCGCCGCGCCCCTGTCAGCAGCGCGCGTCACCACGACCCCGAGCTCGAGCCGCCGACCCCTCCGCCGGAGAAGCTGCCGCCCGAGCTCCCGAAACCCGACCCGCCCGAACTGCCTGGTGTGGACTGGAATGTCCCAGATGCTGTCGAAGAGAAGCTGTCCACGCCGGAAACGATGCCGCCGAAGTCGGGGAACGCTGCGCCGTGCCAGATGTACCAGGTCGGCATGAGGATCGGCTGCCCAGCGGCCGCGGCCGCAGCGGCGACCTGCTCGAACGTCTTCGCCCACCGCTCGGCCACCCCGAAGACGATGGCGTAGGGCAGGTACCGGCTGAAGACGTCCTGCGCTTCCTCCCAGCGGATCTGGTTCGCCTCCGCCGTGGCGAGATACTGGCGAAACCCCAAAGACTGAGCCAGCACCGCGGAGCCTTCGGCGGTCTTCGCCGGCACCCGCCTGCCGAGAATGACCACCAGGATGCCCCCGATCAGCACTCCGGCCCCGAGCAGCAGCCCCGAGGAAACCGGCAGCGACAGTCCGGCGGTCCGGTCGACGCCCCGCATGGTGATGCCGAGGAGGAACAGCAGTACCGCGCCTGACCCGATGAGCAGGAAGCCGAGCGCCAGCCAGAGCGCCCGCTGGCGTTGAGGGGACTTGCGGAACCAGCCGCGGCTGAGCACCTCGTCGTACATCTGGTCCTTGACGCTGGAGAGGGTCTTGCTGAAGTGGTTCTTCAGGTCCGACAGCAAGACCGGGTTGGCCGTGGCGAACAGCCCTTCGAGCAGGCTGGACTCGTAGGGCCGCAGCACCTCGCCCTCTGGGGGCATCAAGCGGGTCAGCCGCCAGTCGGTGCGCTTGGTGAACCCACCGCCGTCGACCTCCTCGATCGTGAGGAACCCTCGCACGGCCAAGTCGATGACCGTCGCTGACACGTCCAGGGTGTCTGCGGACTCGTCGATGATCGTTCCGACGAGGCCCGGTTGCACCCCTGGTGGAGGGTTGAACTGCACGGCGATGGTGGGCCGGGCGCCCCGCTCCACCGGTGCCGCCTGCGCTTCGCGGCCGGGCGTCAGCCCGGGCGTCACACCGGCATACCACTCGTCGCGTCCGCGCGTTGCGACGAGCGCCCCCATGCCGACGCCCGCCGCCAGGGGGATCAGCAGGGCCCCGGCAAGGGCCGCATAGGAAGCCGCCCGCGCTTGGGTCTCCCCGAGCGGGGACCCACCGGTGCGGATGTCGGGAGCGATCTTGTCGAACGCACCCAGCGGGTACCGTGCCGCGATGGTGAGGTTCTCGAGGCTGGCCAGCGACGACACGGTGAACTCCGAGGTCTGGCCGGCCTCGGCCGAGTCGCACTCGCTGCCCGCCGTGCCGCGCCCGCAGCGCACCTCAGTTGCCGCGGCTGGAGCGTCCACCCGCAAGGAGACCTGGTCCTTGGCGATCGAGTCGCTGGTGAAGATGTTGTAGTAGAACTCGGCCGTCTGGGTGTCGGTGAACGGGTTCATGACGTTGGCCAGGTGGTACTTCACGACGTAGGTCTGCGTGCCGCTGACCTCCACCTTGGCCGATCCGATCTTGATGGTGGTGACCGAGCCGTTGTCGACCAGCTGGTACTCGGAGTTGGCCCCGGTCGGGCTGGACACGGAGACGGCACTCATCGCGTAGTAGCGGTAGGCATCGGGACGATCGTCCAGGCCCTGGCGCACCGTGATCGAGCGGTAGATGCCGTGCCGCACGCCTTGCGCAGGGTCGAACCGGTAGCTGATCGTCTCGGTGACGCTGACCCCGCCGTCCTTGTCGAGGATGTAGTCGCCCTGGAAGGACGGCATGACATCGGCCGCCGGTATGCCGGCCACCCGGCTCCCGGGGGCCGCTTGCGGGTCTGCCCAGGCACCGACTGGCGCCACAACCGGGGCTCCCACGGCCGGTGCCGCGCCGATGAGCGGCAGCACGACGAGCACTGCCATAGCCAGCAGGACCGTAAGCAGTGCAGTTGTGCGGTGTCTCGGGCTCATCGCTCTCCCCTTGTATGCATTGCCCGCTCGGCCTCGCGGCGGTCCTGTCGCTCGCGCAGGGCGTGGCGTTTGTCGTAGGCCCGCTTGCCGGTGGCCAAGGCGAGCTCCACCTTGGCCCGCCCGTCCTTGAAGTACAGGGCAAGCGGCACGATGGTCCGACCGCTTTCGCGCGTCTTGGCTGCCAGCTTGCGCAGCTCCTCGCGGTGCAACAGCAGCTTGCGCCGTCGGCGCGGGGCGTGGTTGGTCCACGTGCCCTGGGTGTACTCCGGGATGTGCACCCCCTCCAGCCACAGTTCCCCCCCACTGAACTGTGCGTATCCGTCGACCAGCGAGCAGCGCCCGGCTCGCAGCGCCTTGACCTCGGTGCCCTGCAGAGCGATGCCGGCCTCGAGGGTGTCTTCGATGTGGTAGTCGTGGCGAGCCTTGCGGTTGCTGGCGACGACCTTGCGGCCTGGTTGCTTGACCACTGCTCGCGCGTCCTTCCGACCCCGGCCGCTCGGGGCCCACCAACGATGTCCGGCAGTGCCACGCTACCCGTTGGCGGGGACTGCGGCCGCGTGAGATCAGCCGCTGCGGTGGCGCGTCAGATCCAGCCGCGTGGGTTGACGAAGTGCCCGTCCTCGAGCGTCTCGAAATGCAGGTGGCAGCCGGTCGAGTACCCGGTCGTGCCCGAGTAGGCGATGAGCTGGCCCCGGCTGACCGATCCCCCGCGGACGACGAACGAGCTGAGATGGTTGTAGGTCGTGACCAGGTAGACACCGCGCTGGATGCCGTGCTCGATCATGATCCGGTTGCCGTCGCCGCCTCCCCAGCCGGCGCTGATGACGGTGCCCGGCGCCGTCGCGTAGACCGGAGTCCCGCAGGGGATGCCGAAGTCGGTGCCGGAGTGCAGCTTCCAGACGTGCAGGATCGGATGGAAGCGCTGCCCGAACTCAGAGGTGATCGGCCCGTTGGCGGGGTAGTCCAAGTAGTTGGAGCCTTTGCTGTTGCTGCCCGAGTTCGGGGCGACGTAGCTCCTCCCGGCCGCCGCAGCCGCCGCCCGGGCAGCCTGTTCGGCCTCGCGCGCCTTGCGGGCCTGTTCGGCGAGCAGTGCCTGCAGTCTGGCCTGTTCGGCTTCTGCGGAAGCGAGCTGGGCCTGCTCGGATGCCTTACGGGCCTCGACGTCGTCGGTGTACTTCGTCCGCTGTGCCACGAGGGCGTCGAGCGAGTCCTTGGCCGACTGGGCGCTCGCCTTGGCCGCGTTGGCGGCGGCAAGCGCCTCGTCAGCCTGGCGCTTCAGCTCGGCGATCTCGGCACGGACCGCGACGAGGTAGGCCTGCTGAGCCTGGCCGTCGGCGCGGCCGGCTTGGAGGGTGCGCAGCGCGTCGTTGGTCATGGCGGTGACGGTGTCGGCCAGGACCAGCCGGGTCGCGAAGTCGTCCGGGCTGGTCGCCCCGAGAGCGACCGAGAGCTCGGAGGAGGTGCCGCCCTGGAACATGTCCGCGGCGAAAGCGTCGAGCGTGCGCTGGGTGCTGTCGAGTGTCGCGGCGTTCTTGGCGGAGGCCTCGACGGCGCGGGCCTCGTTCGCCTTGGCGACCGCGAGTTTGCTGGCAACCTCCGCCTGGTGAGCGGCGGCGACCTTGGCCTTGGCGTTGGCCTCGGCAAGTGCCGCTTCCGCAGGCGGCACCTGGGCCTGGGTCTGCTGGAGGGACAGATAGGCGTTCGCCAGCTCGGTCGACGTGCCTTCCAGGGCGTCGTGCAGCTCAGCGACGCGCTGGTCGGCCTGACGCTTCTCGTCATCGGTGTCCGCATGGGCCAGTGGTGCGGCGCCCAGGACGAGAACGCAGGACAGGGCCACGCCGAGCGACACGACCCGGCGAGGCCGACCGCAGCGTCGCAGCAACCTCATCAGCCCCTTTGGTAGCACAACCCGGCCCGGATCGGGACTCTGCGAAGGAGCGAATCCGCCGGGCTCATACGTGCAGGTACCTTCGCAGCGTGAATGCCGAGGTCAGCACGGCCAGCAGGCCCACTCCCGCGGCCACCCACGGAGCGATGACCAGGACGTCGGGAAGGCCGATGAACGCCGTGTCGAGCAGGGTTGTGCTCAGATACCCCGTCACTCCGTAACGCACGGTGGCCCACAGCATCCCGATCGCCAGTCCCACGCCGAGCAGCGCGGCCACGACCGTCTCCATGATGAAGGGCAGCTGGATGGTCACGTTGGATGCGCCGACCAGGCGCATGATTCCGGTCTCGCGTCGGCGCGCGAAGGCGGTCTGGCGGATCGTCGTCGCCATGAGCAGGACCGCGCAGATGACCATGAGCGTGGACAGGATGATGGCGGCCCAGGACACGACGTTCATGAACGAGAAGAACCGGTCCAGCAGCTGCTTCTGGTCCTGCACCCGCCCGACTCCCGGGGCGCCCTGGTAAGAACTGACAATGACGTCGTACTTGCTGGCATCGGTGAGCGAGACCCGGAACGAGTCGGCGAACGCCCGTTCGGTGGCCTGCTCCCCCAGGGGCGAGTTCTTGAACTGCTCCTTGAACCGCTTGTAGGCATCGGCCTGGGACTCGTAGTAGACGTCCTTCACCGGCGGCTTCATCTGCTCCAGCTGGGTCCGGATCTGGTCGCGCTGAGCCTGCGTGGTCGCCTTGGCGCCACACGCCGGGTACTGCGACCCGTCGACGCACAGGAAGATGGAGACCTGGACCCGGTCGTACCAGTAGTCCTTCATGGTGTCGACCTGACGCTGGGCGAGCAGCCCGAGCCCGAGCAGGTACATGGACACCATGGTGACGATGACGACCGAGAGGGCCATGGAGACGTTGCGCCGCAGGCTGCCGGCGATCTCGCCGAGCAAGAAGCTTGTCCGCATTGCGCCCAGTGCCTAGTCGCGCTCGGCTGACGGCATGCCGGCTGAGACCGGGGCCGCGGCGTTGACGGCCTTCTCCTCCAGGGCCTCCTCCAGCTCAGGATCGAGCTCCTGCTCGATGCGGATCGCGGGCATGGCCGAGGTCGTCTTGCCATACTCGCCGCGCGCCTGGTCGCGCACGAGGGCTCCACGGTCGAGCTCGATGACCCGCTTGCGGAACTCGTTGACCATCTCGTCGTCGTGCGTTGCCATGAGGACGGTTGTGCCGGAGCGGTTGATCCGCTCGAGCAGGGCGACGATGTCGCGGCTCGTCGACGGGTCGAGGTTGCCCGTCGGCTCGTCGGCGAGCAGGATGGCCGGCTTGTTGACGATGGCCCGCGCGATGGCCACCCGCTGCTGCTCACCGCCGGACAGCTCGTGCGGCATCCGCTTGGCCTTGTCGTCGAGCCCCACGACCCGCAACGTCTCGGGTACCGTCTGGCGGATCGCACTGCGGGAGCGGCCGATCACCTGCAGAGCGAACCCGACGTTGTGGTAGACGTTCTTGTTCGGCAGCAGCCGGAAGTCCTGAAAGACGGTGCCGATCTCGCGACGCAGCATCGGGACCTTGCGCTCGGGCAGTCGGCGCAGGTCGCGGCCGGCAACCAGGACCGCGCCGGAGGTGGCGTTCTCCTCCCGCAGGACCAGACGGATCAAGGTCGACTTGCCCGAGCCGGACTGACCGACGACGAAGGCGAACTCGCCGCGCGCCACCTCGAGGCTGACCTGGTCGAGCGCAGGTCGGGAGGTCTTGCGATAGGTCTTGGTGACCTTGTCGAACAGGATCATGCCGGCTTCTTCGCTCGGGGACTCGGGCGGCACCGGCATACCTGCACATCCGGTGCTCTTCGAGGGTACGGGTGTTGCTCGAGAAGCGCACGTTACCGATGTGGCTGGCGTGGCGGGACGTCAGCGGGCCGGTCCGTCCCGTCTTTCACCGAGTGGGCAGACGATGCGGCTTCACGGGCCGAATAACAGCATCAAGTGCCCTCTCGAGGAGCCGGCGGCGTGGCACGCAGGACAACCACGCATGACGACAGGGCCTCAGACGGATCGGCAGGTACGTCGCCTCACGCGTCGCGCTCGGCGCTGCGCTTCCAGCGGATGCCGGCCTCGATGAAGTCGTCGATGTCCCCGTCGAAGACGGCAGCCGGGTTGCTGACCTCGTGCTCGGTGCGCAGGTCCTTGACCATCTGGTAGGGCTGCAGGACGTACGAGCGCATCTGGTCGCCCCAGCTGGCCTTGATGTCGCCGGCCAGCTCCTTCTTGGCGGCGGCCTCCTGCGCCTTCTTGAGCAGCAGCAGCCGCGACTGCAGCACCCGCAGCGCCGCGGCCCGGTTCTGGATCTGGGACTTCTCGTTCTGCATGGAGACGACGATCCCGGTCGGCAGGTGCGTCATCCGCACCGCGGAGTCGGTCGTGTTGACGCTCTGCCCGCCGGGGCCGGAGGAACGGAAGACGTCGACCTTGAGCTCGTTCTCGGGAATGTCGATGTGGTCGGTCTGCTCGATGAGTGGCACCACTTCGACGGCGGCGAACGAGGTCTGGCGCCGACCCTGGTTGTCGAACGGGCTGATCCGCACCAGCCGGTGGGTGCCCGCCTCGACCGACAGGTTGCCGAACGCGTAGGGCACCTTCACCTCGAAGGTCGCCGACTTCAGCCCGGCCTCCTCGGCGTACGAGGTGTCCAGCACCTCCGTCGGGTAGCCGTGGCGCTCGGCCCAGCGCAGGTACATCCGCAGCAGCATCTCGGCGAAGTCGGCGGCATCGACGCCGCCCGCCCCAGACCGAATTGTCACGACGGCCTCGCGCGCGTCCCACTCGCCGTTGAGCAGAGTGCGGACCTCCAGCTCGCCGACATCACGCTTGAGGGCAACCAGCTCGCGTTCGGCTTCCAGGCGGGTGGCTTCGTCGTCCTCCTCATGGGCCAGCTCGGCGAGCACCTCGACGTCGTCGATCCGGCTGTCCATCCCCACGACCCGGTCGCGTTCGGCGTTGGCCCGCGACAGGGCCGAGGTCACCTGCTGAGCCTTCTCCTGGTCGTCCCAGAGGTCGGGGACGCTGGCCTGCTTCTCCAGGTCTGCGATGCGGCTGGCGAGGGCGTCGAGGTCGGTCACCTCGCGCACGGAGTCCATGGTCGTGCGCAGCTGCTTGATCTCCTCGGCGAAGTCGACGGCCACGAGGACCCAGCCTACGGGAGCGGTATGCCGGTATGCCGGTGTGCCCGCTGTGCAGGTCGGCCTGGGCGGCGGCTCAGTTCCGCAGAGGCGCGCGGGCCTTTGCCTCCACGGTGATGGTGACCGACCGGCCGAGGGCGGCCAGGACGCCTCCGGTCATCGGCAGGACGGCGCGCCCAGTCAGCACGACGACGGCCGTGCGTCCGTCGGGAGTACCGGAGCCCTGCTCCACGGTGATCGCCTCGACGCCGGCCGGACGGGGTCGGGCGGCCAGATAGGCCGCCGTGGTTTCGCGGACGGTCGCATCGCTCACGGAGACGCTGTCACCGATGCCCTGGTGGTACGCCCGGCCCTGGTCGAGTGCGTCGGCGGCGTCGAGGGCCGCACCGTCCGCAGCGTCGACGAGTCGCACCCGCGCCAGGTGGGCCGCCGTCACGTCCACGCCGCCGATGATGAGCAGGATGGCCAGGGTGAACAGGCCGATGACGAGCACCGTGATCTGACCGCGGTCGCGCCGCCTAGGCCCGAGGCCGGCCAAGGCGAGGCGTCGCACGGTGCGTAGCCGAGCCGGCATACCCGCGCGGGCGGTCACCGGCCACCGAACCGGTCGACGGTCGACACGTGCGTTGAGCTGACCGGCACGGAGAGGGGCAGGGCACCCTCGAGGAAAGCCGGTACGAGTGGCAGCGCCACGGTGACCGATGCGGTTGCGGTCACCCGGGCGTCGGGCCGCAGGCATGGGGTGCCGTCGCAGGACAGCTCCAGCTGGGAGCTGTCCGGAAAGCCGAAGTCGCCGAAGGACAGGGCGGCCGCCGCCCGGGCTCGGGGCGCGGCCTCGCCCTCGGTGCTGGATGTCGTGAACGCCCGGCCGGCCTCGCGGGCAGCAGTGGTCGCCGAGAACGCAGCGGCCTGGATGCGGCCCACCGTGATCACCAGGTAGATGAGCGGCACGAGCACGAGCACGCCGAGGAAGACGAACTCCACGATGGCGCGCCCATCCTCACGGCCCCCGCTCCGTCGAGCTGGCACCCTCAGGCGCAGCCACGTGAGGAGGGCACGGTTCACGGCACGGCCACCTGAGCCTCGTCGAAGGCCCGGCCAGTGACGGAGATGCTTCCAGGGGGGCCGACCAGCCCGATGACCGGAGCCGGCGCGTCGACCGTCACCTCGACGACCTGGATGCCGTTGGCTGTGGCGGCCTTTCGCGCGCTGATCTGGCTGGCGTACTGGGGGGACAACGACTGGGTGATGAGGGAGCGCGTTCGCGAGACCGCGTCGTCGATCGACGCGTCGGCGCGAGCGCCGGCTCGCGCGCCCTCGGCCGCGCAGGCCACGAGCGTGTTACGCACGTGCAGCAGCAGCCCGAGCTGAAAGACGCCCACGGCGAGCACGAGCACGAGCGAGGCGACCATGACGAACTCGGCAATGGCCGACCCACCCTCCCGGCTCCTGGCACGGGCAGTCGAGGGCGGCCTCACCCAGGTGAGCACCCGGCATACCGACCGCACCAGCACCGCGCCCGGGCCTACTTGCCCGAGACGCTGGCGATCGCGGACTTGAACATGTCGAGCAGGGCGCTGCCCGCGAACACCCACAGCGTGGAGACCAGCCCCGCGGTCATCACGGTGATGAGCACCCAGCCCGGCACGTCGCCGCGGTCCCGGCGCAGGCGCGACGGCGCGGCGACCAGGTGAAGCAGCAACACAGTGGCCATGGCGGGCAACGCAGGCCCACCGAGGCGTGCGGGACGGACATGGGACATGGAGGTTCCCCTTTGCGGTTGGTTGCGAGGGTCAGTCATCAGGTCGCCAGGCGGAGGAAGGCGAAACCGGGAAAGACGGCGAACAGGACGGTCACTGGGAGGACGAGGAAGACGACCGGGACCATCATGGCGATCTCTTTGCGCCCGCCGCTTTCCATGACCGCTCGCCGGCCGGCCTCGCGGACGTCCTGGGCCTGGGCCCGCAGTACTTCGGCGAGCGGGGTGCCACGCTCGACGGCGACGACCATCCCGTCGACGAACCGGGCGAGGCTGACCAGCCCGGTGCGGTCGGCGAGCCCTTGCAGGGCGGTCGGCAGGTTCGCGCCGGCGCGAGCATCTGCCAAGCAGCGCGCCAGCTCGCCGGACAGCTCCCCCTTGGACAGCCGGCATACTCGGTCCAGCGCCCCCGTGGCACCCTCGCCCGCGCTGACCGCGAGAGCGAGCAGCTCTGCAACGGTGGGGAACTCGGTGAGCATGCGCTGCTCCCGGTGACGTGCCTGACGGCTCAGCCAGCTGTCTCGGGCCAGGACCCCGAGCAGGACGAAGGCGAGCACGAGCACCACGACGGCAAGCGGCGCGGCGCCTCGAGTGAGCATCGCCAGCAGCCCCAAGCCCACGCCGACCAGTCCCGCCGCCGCGCCCCAGAGCACCTGCTCGGCGCGAAAGGCATCGACGTCCGGGGGTCGGCCGGCGCGCAGCAGCCGGCGTCGGACCGAGGGGGTGCCGCCCAGCAGCCGCTCGAGGCGGCCGGCTAGTTCGCGGACGAGCGGGTCAGCGAGACGCCCGACGATCCCATGACCCGGCCGGGAGCGCGTCGACGACAGCAACCGCGAGGGTGGGGCCGCGTCGCGCAGGTACGGCGCGAGCCGCTCCTGCAGGCCGGCCCGCCGGCTGCGCGGCAGGCCGACCGAGACCAGGAGTATGCCGACCGCCAGGGTGAGCCCGATCAGGGCACCTGGCCAGGACCACCCCGTCATCGCAGTACCCGCTCTTCCTCGGGAAGGCGCCCGATGCGCACCATGATGCGGTAGGCGAGCACGCATACTGCTCCTCCGAAGGCCAGGATGGCCACCCCGGCAGGGGAGCTGTAGGCACGCAACGACTCCTGCTGGATGGACATCATGGCCAGCACTACCCATGGAGCTGCGGCCGCGAGGCGGGCGGCGTTGACCGTCCAGCCCTGGCGCGTCTCCAGCTCGGCCCTGGTGCGCGCGTCCTCGCGCAGAAAGCTGGACAGCGTGCGCAGGACCCGACCCAGGTCGGAGCCGCCGACCTCTCGCGCGATGCGAAGGGACTCCACCAGTCGGTCGCCGACGGGGTCGGCCAGGCGGTCCTTGAGCCGGTCCAGGCACTCGTGGAAGCGGCCGGAGGCTCGGTAGTCCTGGGCGAACGCGGCGAACGCGGGACGCAGCTCCTCCGGGCCCCGAACCGCCAGCTGGCTCAACGCTTCCGGAAGGGCCATGCCCGCGCGTACGGCGGATGTGATGTTGTCCACCGCATCCGGCCAGAGGTCGCGCAGCTGGCTGCGTCGCTTGCGCGCGCGGCCCGCGACGAGAGCCCGGGGCGCGTAGCCGGCGATCACCCCGAAACACAGTGCGACCGGCAGGGCCCGGGTCATCGGCCAGGTGGCCAGGACAACCACCACGAACAAGATGACGCAGCAGGACAGCAGCTGTGCCGGAGTGACGGACTCGAACCCGGCATGCACGAGCTCGTCCCGGACGCGGGCGCGCCAGCCCGGACGCGACGTCCGTGGCTGACGGGGGACCCGCGGCCAGCAGGACCAGTAGATGAAGAAGACCCCGATCCCGAGCAGCAGCCCGAGCAGCAGCGCTCTCACCACGCCTCCTGGGCCAGCAGGGCGGCCACGTCGTAACCGGCTCTCCGGAACCGCTCGGCGTGCGGCGGGAAGCCTTCGGCCCGGACCAGCCGGTCCCCTCGGGTCACGAACAGGTCAGCCACCTCGACCACATCCCCCTCGACCCGGCCAGGGACCGCGACGATCTCGCCGACGCGCCGCGTCCCGTCGGGCTCCAGGGCGATGTGCACCACCACGTCGATCGATGTCGCGACCGTCGGGACGACGAAGCGTGGTGAGACGTTCTCGCCGGCCAACAGGGGCAGGGTGCACATCTTCGTGATCGCTTCACGCGCGCTATTTGCGTGGATTGTGCACATACCCGGCAGCCCGGAGTTCAGGGCAATGAGCAGGTCCAGACTCTCGGCCTGCCGTACCTCGCCGACCACGATGCGCGAGGGTCGCATCCGCAGCGCTTCCTTGACCAGCCGGCGCAGCGGCACCTCACCGGTGCCCTCGAGACTGGGTTGGCGACACTGCATACTCGCCACGTCACGCAGGGCGATCTTCAGCTCGAAGACCTCCTCGCATGTGACCACCCGCTCACGCGAAGGGATCGCTGCCGCAAGGCAGTTGAGCATCGTCGTCTTGCCGGCTTGGGTTCCGCCGGCAACGAGCACGTTGAGGCCGGACACGACGGCGGCCTCGAGGAAGTCCTGCGCCGGCCGGGTGAGCGTGCCCAGGCGGACCAGGTCCTCGAGGTGGTCGGCCTTGACGACGAACTTGCGAATGTTGACATGCCAGTGGTCCCGGGTGATATCCGGGATGACGACGTGCAGCCGGGAGCCGTCGCTCAAGGTGGCGTCCACGAAGGGGCTTGACAGGTCGACCCGCCGACCCGAGCTGCGCAGCATCCTTTCCACCAGGTCACGGACTTCGTTGGCGCTCAGGATCGTCGTCGTCAGCTCGGCCACGCCGTCGCGGGCCACGAAGACCTTGCTCGGCTCGTTGACCCAGATCTCCTCGACGGCAGGGTCATCGAAGTACTTCTGCAGCGGCCCGTACCCGGCCACGGTGTCGAGCACGGACTTGACCGCCTCGTCCAGGTCGGTCAAGGCGGGCAGGCCACCGAGCAAGGACCGCTCGTCGTAGTCCGAGACAGCGTCGCGCACCAGCCGATCGATCTCGCCCGGGTGACGGGTCGGGTCGAGCCCGGAGCGGCGGATCAGCTCACGGACTTCGTCCTCGACCTGACGCACGGCGTCGCCCACTGCTTGCCCTCCACTTGTCGCCCTGCTCGACTGGCCCAAGGGTAGTGAGATGGCGCACGCTCGCATCTCGGAGAGGCCCACCTGTGGATAACCTCCGCCGGGCGTGGGTGAAAGGCCGGGATGGCGGCATAAGTCCTAGGGCGGTGTGGGACGCCGACGTTGATCTGCGCTCGACAGGGGCCGTGACGACGCTGCAGCGGCGCATTCCCTCCTCTCGAGGGATCCTGCGCCGCAGCTCCAGGTCGACAAGGTGAGCGACAACGAAGCCAGCTCGGTGACCAAGGAGCCCTCCCTGTGGATGGGCCGCAACGGCATACCGGCAGATGCGCTGTCATAGGTATGCCGTCCGCTCACCCACAGGGGGATCGTTCATGCTGCTGCGCTGGCGCCTTGTCGTACCCGCCGCCGGAGCCTCACATGAGCTCGTGCTGACGGCGGCGCCGGGGACGACCGCCGCCGAGCTGCGGACCGTGCTCGGGGACCACGTGGGAGCCGGCCAGCAGATCCACGTCGGCGCCACACCCCTGCACGACCACGCCGCCCTGGGCCACCCGCCGCTGCTCGATGGGGCCACTCTCACGCTCGACCAGCCGCAGGCCGTGGTGCCCACCGGCCGCCCGTTGCTGCAGCTGCACGTTCGATCGGGACCCGACACGGGCTACGTCTTCGACCTGTCCCGCGGCGAGCACGCGGTCGGGCGATGCGCCGAGGTCTCGGTACGGCTGGACGACCCCGACGTGTCCCGTGTGCACGCCATGCTCGACGTCCGCACTCGCGATGTGAGCATCCGGGACGCCGGCTCGACCAACGGCACGTACGTCGACGGCAAGCCGGTCGGCCCTCAGCCGGTTCCTCTCGCACCAGGGCAACGCCTGCGGCTCGGGCGCACGACGCTCGTGCTGTGTGTCCCGCGGGGCCTACCCGCCGCGGTGCGGCCGGACGGGGCGGGTCACCTGCTCGTCAACCGCAGCCCCAGGCTGGCCGGGATCAGTCCGGCCGAGCTCGTCGAGTTCCCGCAGGAGCCGCTGGACCGCGTGCCGGCCCGGCTGTCCTGGTTCGCTGCGCTGGCGCCCCTGGTCATCTCCGGGGCCATTGCCTTGGTTCTGCGCTCACCGACTCTGCTGCTCTTCGGCCTGATGTCGCCGATCATGCTGGTGGGCCAATGGATCGGCGACCGCCGCGGAGTCCGCAGGTCCCGTCGCGAGGCTCACGAGCAGTATGCCGCCGAGCTGGCGACCGCCGAGCGGCGCCTTTCCGAGGCCCTGGCCGCCGAGACCGAGGCCCGCCACGACGCCGACCCGGACCCGGCCGCCATCCTGGCGATCGCGCGTCGCCCCCTCGCGCGACTCTGGGAGCGCGACGCCCGCGCGGACGGCATCCCGGCCCGCATCGGCATCGGCGCAGTCGAGGCTCGCACGACGAGCTCGGCGGGAGACGCGCCTCGGATCGCACCGGTTCCCATCTGCGTCGACCTGTCCGCCCCCGGAGGGGTGGGCATCGCCGGCGCGAGGGCTGCCACCCTGGCAACCGCGCGGGCCCTGCTGGGACGGATCGCGACGATGTACTCGCCGCGCGACCTGCACATCGTCCTCGTGGCGTCAGCGGAGCACCGAGGCGACTGGGCGTGGACCGCGCGCCTGCCCCATGTCGGTCTCATCGTCGACGAGCCGGCAGACCTGCTCGTCAATGGACTGGCCCGCGCAGTTGCCGAACGAACACCCGCGACCGGACCGGACCGTTGGCTCGGACCGCGCATCCTGGCTGTCGTGGACGGCGCCGCCGACCTGCGCACGCACGCCGGCCTGACCGCAGTCCTTGCCGACGGGCATGCGTGCGGAGTCCACGCCCTTGCCCTGGACCGTGAGCTGTCCCGACTGCCGGCCGAGGCCAGCTCAGTGCTCGATCTGACCGGCGAGGCAGCAGTATTGACGACTCGTCAGCAAGCCGAGCCAGTCGCGGTCTCGGTTGACCAGGTTGCTCTCGGCTGGGCCGACCACCTCGCGGACGCGCTTGTGCCACTTCGCGACTCCGCACCCACCGCGGGCACTGGCGTGCTCCCACGGGCTGTCTCGCTGCTGGAGCTGCTGGCGCTCGCTGAGGTGTCCGGCAACGAGCTCGCGCAGCGCTGGAGCCGCCGCCCGAGGTCCACGGAGTTCCCACTCGGCGCAGACGCGGCCGGACCTGTTGTGCTGGACCTCCAGCGGGACGGGCCGCATGCTCTCGTCGGCGGGACGACCGGATCGGGCAAGTCGGAGCTGCTCGTCGCCCTCGTCGCCTCCCTCGCGGCGGTCAACCGTCCGGACGAGCTGACCTTCGTCCTGGTCGACTACAAGGGGGGCGCGGCGTTCGCCGGGTGCGCCGGGCTGCCCCACGTCGTCGGCCTGGTCACCGACCTGGATGCCGCCCTCACCGAACGGGCCCTGGCATCGCTGGACGCCGAGCTCAAGCGGCGCGAGCGCCTGCTGGCCGAGCACGGCTGCGGCGACCTCACGGCATACCAAGCGCGCAGGCGACGCGAGAACCCGCCGCTGCCGCGGCTTGTGCTCGTCGTCGACGAGCTCCGCGCGCTGGCTGAGGACCTGCCCGACTTCGTGGCTGGGCTCGTGCGCGTCGCCTCGCTCGGACGTTCGCTCGGTATCCACCTCGTCGTGGCGACCCAGCGCCCCGCCGGGGTCGTCACCGCCGACATGCGCGCGAACCTCGGCCTGCGGATCGCGTTGCGAGTGAGGGACGTCGTGGACTCGCTCGACGTCCTCGACGCAACGGAGGCCGCACGCATCCAGGAGCGCGTTCCCGGGCGAGCATTCGTGCGCAGCGCGGCCACGGAGCTGCGGCAGTTCCAGGGCGCCCTCGTCACCGGGCGGACGGCCCCGCAGGAGGGGGTGCGGCTGCTTTCCGTCGACGGCCTACCAGTGGTGCAGCCGAACGCCCCTGCCGACACCGACCTGGCCCGCCTGGTCGCCGCCTGCAACGAGGCCGCCCCGCTGTGCGATGTTGCCACCGTTGCCGCGCCATGGCTGGCGCCGCTTCCCGACGCAGTGCCAAGTGAGTCCCTCGCCGGTATGCCGGGCACGGTCGCCGTGGGGCTGCTCGACGATCCGGCCGCCCAGGCCCAGTACCCCTACGTTTGGGATGTCGGGGCGGGGCACCTGGGCATCACCGGGCCACCTCGCAGCGGGCGCACCACGGCGCTGCTCACCGTGGCGGCACAGCTGGCACTGTGCACCAGCCCGGCCGACCTGCACCTGTATGCCGTGCACACCGGAGGTCTCGACGGGCTGACCGAGCTGCCCCATGTCGGTGCGGCTGTCGACCTGTCGGACCTGTCCCGCCTGGATCGCCTCGTGCGGATGCTGGGCGAGCCACCGCGACCACGAGCGGCCCTGCGCCTGCTGCTGCTCGACGACTGGGACCGGGTGACGGAGAGGCTCATCGACACTCGGCAACAACCGCTGCTGGACACCCTTTCCGCACTCGTCAAGCGCGGGCACGACTATGCCCTGCGGGCTGTGGTCGCCGGCCCGCGCAGCACGACTGCAGGCCCACTGACCGGCGTTTTCGCCCAGCGGCTGCTGCTGTTGCCGGCCGACCCCGTCGACCTGGCGCTAGCCGGCCTGTCCCAGCACGCCGTCCCCACCAACCCTCCACCAGGTCGGGCGTTGGACATTGCCAGCGCTCGAGAGGTCCAGCTGGCCTTTCCCGGGGCCGGGGCCGCTGGCGACAAGCGGACGGCATACCTCAAGGGACTGGGTGCGCGGCTCGGCGAGTACTACTGCCCCACCCCGACCGAGTCGCTTCCGGTACCGGTGGGGCAGCTGCCAGCACACGTATCGCAGGACGAGCTGCCTTGTGTGCCGGGGCGGCTGGTGGTCGGCGTCGGGTCCGCTGGACCGACCGGGTTCCGGCTGGAGGCCGGCCAGCGGCGAGTCGCCGTTCTCGGCACCGTCGGCTCCGGGCGCACGAGCGCGCTGGCGACGTTGGCGGCCGGCCTCATCCGGTTGGGCCACCCGGTGGCTGCTGTCTCACCAGCGAGGACACTCGTCCTGCCAGGCGTCACGGCCCTCGCGCCCACGGATGTCGACGCGCTGGTGGCGCTTCGGCAGGACCAACCGACCCTCGCTGTGCTCGTCGACGACACCGAACGGCTCGCCGGCACGCCGATCGAGGCGGTGCTGGCCGAGATCGCCCGCCTCGTCGACGACGACCGCGGGCTCGTGGCGGTGGCGAGCACCGTCCGTGAGGTCGCCGACCGGCCGCGCGGCCTCGCCGGCACGGTGGCTGCCGATGGATGTGCGCTGCTGCTGGGCCGGCGCCAGCCGAGCGACGAGGCGGCGTTGGGCCTGCGAGGCCTCGTTCCGTTTCCGGCTTTCCCGGGTCGAGCGCACCTGGTGCGGCACGGGCGCGTCGAAGTGGTGCAGCTGGCCGAAGCCGGAACGTGAACGCCGGTGTGCAGCAGCGCATCTACCGCCTGGCCGCGGCTGGCTCAGCTGACCTCCAGCACGATCTTGCCGAACACGTCCCCGGCCGCGAGCTTGGCTAGACCGGTGCGCGCTTCGGCCAACGGCAGAACGCTGTCGATGATCGGCTCGATGCCGCGGTGCATCACGAACTGGGCCAGCCGCTCCAGCTCGGCGCGGGTGCCCATCGTCGAGCCGATGACCCGCAGCTGGCGAAAGAAGATGCTCGACAGCTCAGCCTTGGCTGGGGCGTCCCCCGACGTGGCTCCGGCGATGACGATCGTGCCGCCGGGCTTGAGCGCGCGCACCGAGTGCGACCAAGTGGCGGCCCCGACGGTCTCCATGACCGCGTCGACGCGTTCGGGCAGCCGCTCGCCGGCTTGGAAGGCCGCGGCCGCGCCGGCTTCCAGCGCCTTGGCTGCCTTCGTCTCGTCGCGACTGGTGACCCACATGCGGTAGCCCGCCGCCTCCCCCATCTGGATGAGCGCGGTCGCCACCCCCCCGCCCGCGCCCTGCACGAGCACGGTCGCACCGGGAGTCAGCCCGGCGTTGACGAACAGCATCCGGTATGCCGTGAGCCAAGCCGTCGACAGGCAGGCGGCGGTCGCCCACGGCATACCGTCGGGTTTGGGCACCACGTTGCGGGCGGGCACCGTGACCCGCTCAGCGAGAGTCCCGTCGAAGACCTCGGAAAGCAGGCTACGGCCCGGGTCGAGCGTCTCGTCGCCGGACCAGCCATCGGTGGCCACGACCGCGTGGATGATGACCTCGTTGCCGTCCGGGTCCACGCCGGCGCCGTCGCAGCCGAGGATCATCGGCAGCCGGTCGGCGGGCAGCCCGACCCCCATGAGCGAGAACACGTCGTGGTGGTTGAGGCCACAGGCCTTGAGATCCACGACTGCCCATCCCGGACGCGGCTGCGGGTCGGGGCGTTGGCCGATCTGCAACCCA
>JBIOUP010000091.1:0-20072 GCA_044867305.1 Dermatophilaceae bacterium | reverse complement strand
GCGACCGCTCGGCCGCGCGACGTGCCGAACGGCGCGCGGCGCGTGAGGTCGCGCTCACCCGTTGCGCACCGCTTGCTGCGCCGTTCCTGGCACTGTGGATGGTTCTGGCCGCGATCGGCTCAGCCCTGGCGCTGTTGGTCCTCAAACGCCCGGCACACGCCTGGGACGAGATCTGCGACCTCGCCGCGCTGGGTCACCCGATCCGTAGCGTGCAGGCCCGGTGGCGCTTCCGCGGCAAGGCCCGACTACGCCGACGCGACCTGGACACGCTGTTCGTCACGCCCACCCAGGCCGCCCGGCATACCGTCGACCGGGTCCAAGAGGCCCTGACTCCCCAACGCCCAGCCCGCGCCACCCCGGGGATCGACCCCGACCTCGTCGAACCGGGACCGGTCGCCGAGGAGGCCGAGGCGCTCACGTCGATGCCGGCCGCCCTGCCCCAACGGATTCTCACCAACCCGGGGGTTCTCGCGGTGTTCGCGGCCAGCGTCGTCTCGCTCTGGGGCTTCCGGGAGTCCTTGCGCGCCGGACTGTTCGACGCTCGAGGGGCGGGACTGGCCGGCGGTGAGCTCGCCCCGGTGTCCACCGATGCGGCCGGGCTCTGGCACGCCTTCCGCGACTCCTGGCACGGCGCCGGCCTCGGCACCGGCACGGACTCGGGCCCGCACCTGGCCATCCTCGCCGCGCTCACCTGGGTGGCCGAGCGCTTCCCGTACGTCCAGGAGGGCCGCTCTCCCGCGTCGGTCATGATGAGCGTCCTGCTCGTGTTCGGTATGCCGCTCGCGACCTGCACGGCGTACCTCGCCGGGCGGGTGGTCACCCCGGCGAGGTGGCCCCGCGCGGTGGTCGCGCTCGCCTGGGGGGCCAGCGGTGTGGCGTCCGTCGCCGCCAGCCAGGGCCGAGTGACGGCTGTGCTGGCTCATGTTCTGCTGCCCCTCGTTGCGGCGGGAATCGCGCGGGTCGCCTCCGAATCCGGCACCTTCACCGCCGCGTTCGCCACCGCTTTGGGCCTCGGGCTGCTCGGTGCCCTGGTGCCCGCCGTGCTTGCCCTGGGCGTGGTCGTCGCGCTCGCCCTCACCATCGCCGGCCCGGGGTGGGCGCGGCGGCTGCGGGCGCTCGTCCTGCTCCTCGTGCCGCTGGCTCTGCAGGGGCCGGGGCTGCTGCACCTGCGCGATCCGTTGAACCTGCTGGCCACCCCCGGACTGCTGCAGTCCGCCGACGTCGCGGCCCCCGCGCCGTGGCTGCTTGCGCTCGGCCAGCTGGACTCCGAGCCCACGCTGCTCGCCTACGCCGCGATCCCGCTGATCGTCGCCGCGCTGCTCACGCTGGCCCGCCCGGGCAGCTCGCGCGCACAGGCAGCGGCGCTGGGGGGACTCGGCGCGCTCGCTGTGGTGGGCCTGGGCTACGCCGTCGGAGCCTCGCGCCTCGTCCTCGGCGATGCCCTCGACGCGGACGGGACCTTGCGACCGGTGACCTCCTGGCCGGGCATTGGCGTGCAGCTGCTGGTGCTCGCCGTGCTGTCCGCCGTGTTGGTGGGCTCGGTCGGCAAGGGCCGGCTCGTCGCCGGGCCGGGCCTGCGCTGGCGCCGGGTCGGCGCCGTCGCGGGGGTCCTCGTCGTCCTCGGGGCGGTGCTGGGCGCAGTCGCGCTGGTGGCCGGGCGCAGTCTTGACGCCACAGTGCGGGTCGGCCAGGACGGACTGCCCGCCGTCGCCGTCGACCAGGCGCGGGGCTCGAGCGCCAATCGGTTGCTGCGCCTGGTTCGTAGCGGTGACCGGGTCGACTATGAGCTGGTCGGCAGCGAGCCGGGGGCGTTCCTGCGCGACGTGGTGCGCGGTGGCGAGGTCACCGATCCGGGGCTCGGTGCAGTGGTGGCCGGGCTGGCCGGCGAGCAGCCGCAGGGTGGCGCCAGCGCAGGGGAGCGGCTGGCCGATCTGGGCGTCGGCTTCGTCTCGGCCCAGGTCCCCTCCGACGACCCGCTCGTGCGGACCCTGGACGCGACGGGTGGGCTGACCCGGCTGGGTGCGACGGACGAACAGACGTTGTGGCGGGTCCTGGTACGCCCGAGTGCCGGGTCAGCGGCCGAGGCGGTGCCCCCGGCACGGGTGCGGATCACCACCAACACTGGCGCTCCGATCGAGGTGGTCCCGGTCGTCGGGCCACACGGAGGCGTCGACCACGACGTGGGCGCCGGCCAGGCGGAGCGTCGGGTGGTGTTCGCGGAGCCGGCCCAGTGGGCCTCCCGTGCGGAGGTGCGCTTCGACGGCATACTCCTGGCGCCGCTGGCCGGGACGGCCCTGCCCACCTATGTTCTGCCGCAAACCGCCGGCCGGCTGAGCGCCGACGTGCCGCCGGTGCAGCGGGAATGGTTCCTCGCGCAGGTCGCCTTGGTGCTGTTCGTCGTCTTCATGGCCGTCCCGTTCGGCAACCGCAGGTCGCGGAGGCCTCGGTGAGTCGATGGGCCGCCGTCGGGCGGACACTCCTTGTGGTCGGGGCCGCCGCGGCAGTGACCACCGCGGCGACCCTGCTG
This sequence comes from Dermatophilaceae bacterium, assembly GCA_044867305.1. Lineage (GTDB taxonomy): Bacteria > Actinomycetota > Actinomycetes > Actinomycetales > Dermatophilaceae > Phosphoribacter. The sequence continues at coordinate 17,545 of JBIOUP010000091.1, read as the reverse complement.
CCGGGCACGGTGCGCGTGGGGGCGGGCACTGCCGAGTCGAGCGCTGCGAGCGCGTCCGACGTTCCCGTCCAGCAGTCCAAGCTCACCTGTCCCGGCCCGGAGACCGAGGGAATCGCAGGTGTGGCCCCCGTCACCGGCGGGTCCAGCACGGTCCTGGCCGCCAGTGCTCCCGCGGAGGCGCTCGCCGGTCTCGTCACGACGTCCGGGGAGGGCAAGCTGGCCGTGCGAGGTATGCCGGCCGACACCGCACTGGCTTCCTCCACGGCGCGGGGCGCGACGCTCACCGCACCGGTGGGCGGCGCCACGGTCGCGGAAGTGACCGGCACCGGGTCGCTCGCACCCGCGATCGCGGCGATGCAGACCTGGCTGCGCCGAGACGGCGATGACCGGGGGCTGGTCAGCGCTGTTTGCCCGACGGCGGGCGCCGACGTCTGGCTGACCGCAGGAGGCGGCGACAGCACCCGCCGAGAACGGCTGGTGGTGGCCAATCCCGGGGCCAACACCGTGACCGTCGACGTGCAGGTCTACGGCGAGAAGGGGCCGGTCTCCTCGGTCAACGGCTCGCGCGTGACCGTGCCTGCGCACGGGAGGGTCGGGCTGCTCGTCGACGCCCTTGCAGCCGGGGAGAGGGCACCGGTCGTCCACGTGCGGGTCAGCGGCGGCACGGTCACCGCCGTGCTCGAGGACAGTTGGATCGAAGGTGCGGTCGGTCGCGGCCGCGACGACGCCGGGACGGCGCAGGCCCCCGCCACCGAACAGGTGGTGCCCGCCGCCTACGTCGACGGACCGGCGCGGCTGAGGATCCTCGTTCCGGGCCAGGCCGAGGCGGTCGTGCAGAGCCGGCTGCTCAGCGCTGCGGGACCGCAGGCACTGCCGAACGACGGCGTCGTCCGCGTTCCCGGCGGCACGGTTCGTGAGGTCGACCTCGGCTCGATCGCACCTGGCGGGTATGCGATGCAGGTCCGCTCAGACCAGCCCGTCGTGGCCGGCGTCATGGCAGAGCGCCGATCCGCGGGCAACGGCCCCTCGGACCTGGCCTGGGTCCCCTCCGCGGCGCCAGTGACGGGGGTTGCGGGCAGCCCACTGCCCGAGGGGGCCAAGGCCGACGTCATGGTCGTGGGCACCGGCGAGGCATCGACGGCCACCGTCTTCACTGTGGGTCGCGATGGTGCGGTCGGCTCCCGTGCGGTGGCGGTTGATGCCGACAGCGTCGCGACCACCGACGTGACGGGCGCGCAGTCGGTGTGGGTCCGGCATACCTCCGGGACGGTTCGCGCCGGTCTGGCGCTGTCGATTCCGGACCGCGACGGGCCGCTGTTCAGCCTCGTGGCGCTGGCCCCGGCAGCCGTGTCGGCGACCGACGTGGCGGTGCGCCAGATCCAGCGTTGACCAGTTTGACCGGCGGCCCCCGCCCGCGCTGGTCGCCGCTAGCGGTCGTAGCCGGGGTCGACCTCGTCCGGGCGCACTCCCAGCAGCGCGGACACCTGCTCCGTCACGACCTCGCCCACCAACGAGGACAGCTCACGCGTACCCTCGACCCGCGTCTCGACCGGCCTGCGATAGATGACGATGCGCGCCGGGGTGCGTCCCTCGCCACCGAAGAGCCGCCCCAGGGGCACCTCCGAGTGCTCCCACGGTGCCGGGTCGCTCGGCGGGACGTCCTCGACGGCAAACTCCACGGCCGGGAACGGGCGGCCCCAGGTCTGTTCGAGCCGGGTGGCATGGCTGACCACGAGTTCGTCGAAGCGCTCGGCCCGAGAGGCCATGGCCGGCACCGGTGGCCAGGCGAGCGGTCCCCGCGGCCCGCGCCCGTGCCGGGGTCGCCGCCGCCGTACCGTCGAAGGCCTGCGATCGCTCACCCGCTCACTGTACGGCGCGGCGTGCCGCACTCTCGCTACCCCCGCGCGCCACTACGCTGCGCCCGTGGGGTTGTCTCGACAGTGCACCAAGACTGGCTGCGCACGCCGCGCCGTCGCCACGTTGACCTACGTGTACGGCGACCAGACGGCGGTGCTGGGGCCGCTGGCCACCTATGCCGAACCACACACGTACGACCTGTGCGCCGCGCACGCGACGGGCCTGACCGCCCCACGCGGGTGGGAGATCGTGCGGCTCACGGTCGACGTCGAGGAGGCGGAGGCACCCGACGACCTGCTCGCGCTCGCTGACGCCGTGCGGGAGGGCAGCGCTCCCGCTGCTGGGCCGTCGGCCGAGCCGCCGACGCGGGTTTTCGAGAGCGTGCGGCGCGCGCATCTGCACGTGGTGCGCGACGGCTGAGCGGCAACGCCGCCGGCACGCCGACTAGGCTTGGCCGCCGTGACGACACCTACTCGCCCGCCATTGGCCGAGTTCGTCAAGGCCTACGACGTCCGAGGACTCGTCCCGGACCAGCTCGATGCCGACGTGGCCACTGCCATCGGATCGGCCTTTGCCCGGGTGGTCGCCCTGCCAGACGGAGCCGCGCACGTGGTGGTCGGGCACGACATGCGACCGAGCTCGCCCGAGCTCTCCCGGGCCTTCGCCGCCGGGGTGGCGGCGCACGAGCTGGACGTCACGCTCATCGGGCTGGCCTCCACCGACCAGTTGTACTACGCCAGCGGAGCGTTGGACCTGCCCGGTGCCATGTTCACCGCAAGCCACAACCCGGCGCAGTACAACGGGATCAAGCTGTGCCGAGCGGGTGCCGCACCGGTGGGTGCGGACACCGGGCTGGCCGACATCACCCGCTTGGCCCAGGAGTCGCTGGACGCCGGTATGCCGCCGCCAGCCCCGGATGCGCCCGGCACGGTGAGCGAGCGTGACGTGCTCGCCGACTACGCCGCCTTCCTGCGCTCGCTCGTCGACCTGTCCGGCGGGCGCCAGTTGACGCTCGTCGTCGATGCAGGCAACGGGATGGCCGGCCACACGGTGCCCGCCGTGCTGGGGACGGCGGCCGGCTTGCCGCGGCTGCCACTGACCGTCGTGCCGCTGTACTTCCGGCTCGACGGGACCTTCCCCAACAACGAGGCCAACCCGTTGGAGCCCGAGAACCTGCGCGACCTGCAGCGCGCGGTGATCGAGCACAACGCGGACATCGGGTTGGCCTTCGACGGAGACGCCGACCGCTGCTTCGTCATCGACGAGCGCGGCGAGCCGGTCAGCCCCAGCGTCATCGGGGCGCTGGTGGCCAGCCGGGAGATCGCCCGTGAGACCAGCCGCGGCATACCGGCATCCGACGTGCGTATCGTCCACAACGTCATCACCTCCGCGGCCCTCGGGGAGCTCATCACCGAGCTCGGGGCGACGCCGGTGCGCACCAGGGTGGGCCATTCCTTCATCAAGGCCGAGATGGCCAAGGCGAAGGCCGTCTTCGGGGCCGAGCATTCAGCGCACTACTACTTCCGGGACTTCTGGTTCGCCGACACCGGCATGCTCGCCGCGATGCACGTGTTGGCCGCCCTCGGTGAGTCCGACCGGCCGCTGTCTGGCTTGGGCGCCGGTTACGACCGCTACGTGGCCTCGGGCGAGATCAACTCGACGATCCGCCACCGGGCGGCCGCCACCGGGCGGGCGCTGGACTGGGCACGCGAGCAGGGGCCGGTCGTGACCGACGAGCTCGACGGGGTGAGCGTCCGCCATGCCGGTTCGCCCATGTGGTGGTTCAACATCCGTCCGTCCAACACCGAGCCGCTGCTGCGGCTCAACGTCGAGGCGGCCGACCGCGCGACCATGGAGCACGTGCGCGACCGGGTCCTCCAGCTGCTCCGTGAGGAGGACTGATGCAGCGTTCCCCTGCGGGCGGCCTGCCGCCGTGGCTGCGCGAGCGGCTGCGCTGCCCGGCTTGCCATAGCGAACTGCGGGACGGCACCGACGAGCTGTGCTGCACCAGCCCAGAGTGCGGGTTGCGCTATCCCTTCGACGACGGCATACCCGTGCTGCTCGTCGACGAGGCGCGCCGTCCGGGCGCTGAGAGCTAGCGCCCGCATGCCACAGCTCGACGAGTCGCTGCTTGACGACGAGGAGCGCCTGGCCCACCTGGACTCCCGCCAGTCCCTGCGGGCCCTGGCGACGGCAGGTGCGCAGGTGCGGGAGGCCGAGCGGCTGGCCGACGAGGCCGGCGTCGCCGCCTTGCGGAACGGCGACCGGCCCCGCTCGGTTCTCGTCGCCTCGCTGGGCGGCTCGGCGCTGGTGGCTGACGTGCTGGAGCTGCTCGCCGAACCGGGTTCGCCGGTGCCGGTGCGGACCCGGCACAACCTGCCCCTGCCCGGCTGGGTCGGCGCTCTGGATCTCGTTGTCGCCGTGTCGCATTCGGGGCAGGCTCGCGGACCGCTCGCGTTGGCTGCCGAGGCTGCCCGGCGCGGCGCGGCGCTGCTCACCGTGGGCGCCGCTGACTCGCCGCTGGCCGACGTGTGCGCCCGCGCCCGCGGCATCCACGTCGACGTCCCGCCCGGCCGCACATCGACGCGCACCGCGTTCTGGTCCCTCGTCACCCCCGTCGTGCTCGCGGCCGACGCCCTGGGCCTGGTGGGCTCGACACGCCATACCCTCGCCCGGCTCGCCGACCGGCTCGACGGGCACGCGGAGGCGTTCCGGCCGTCGTCGGAGGCCTTCGTCAACCCCGCCAAGGCCCTGGCGATCGAGCTGGCCGACGGCATCCCGGTCGTGCTGGGAGACGGCCCGCTCGCCGGGGTGGCCGCTCGCCGGGCCGCGGTCATGCTCGCCCGCACGGCGCGTATGCCGGTCAGCTGGGGCGAGCTGCCCGACGCCGCCTCACAGGTCGTCGCGCTCTTCGACGGGCCGTACACCCAGACGTGGGCCGACCGGCACAGCGGCCGCAGCCCGCTCGACGAGGTCTTCCGCGACCCGTACCTCGACGGGGCACCGGAGCCGCGGCTGCGCCTGCTCCTGTTGCGGGATGCTCCTGACGAGTCGGACGCGGGGCAGCGCCGGGCCGAGCTCGCGGACGCCATCGTGGCGACCGCCCGGGACGCCGGGGTGAAGGCCAGCCAGAGCTCCGCCGAGCCCGGGCATCCGCTGGAGCGCCTCGCCGACCAGGTGGCGCTGGTCGACTTCGCGGCCACGTACTTGGCTCTCGGGCTCGGCCTGGACCCAGGGTTGTCCCCGCATCTGGCCGACCTACGCGACCGCACCGGATGAGGCCAAGCCATACCAGCCGCCGCGCTTTGGGCAGGTACGGAGGTGATAAAGACATGGGTGCGTCCCAGCGAACCTGCTCTCGAACATCGTCCGGGGCCGCGGTCCGGAAGGGGGCCTGAAGTCCGGCGACCGGCATACCCGGGGAGCAGGCCCGACCGTAGGCTGGGCGGCATGTCGACCGAGGGCGGAACCAAGGCCGTTGTCGCCGCGTTGATCGCCAACCTCGGCATCGCCGCGACGAAGTTCCTCGCCTACGCGCTGACCCAGTCCAGCTCGATGCTGGCCGAGTCCGTGCACTCGCTGGCCGACTCCGGCAACCAGGTGCTGCTGCTGATCGGCGGCAAGCGAGCGCGCCGGGCGGCGGACCCGGAGCATCCCTTCGGCTATGGCCGGGTCCGCTATGTCTACGCCTTCATCGTGGCCATCGTGCTGTTCTCGATCGGCGGCCTCTTCGCGCTCTACGAGGCCTACGAGAAGTGGCACGAGGTCTCCTTGGGCCACCCCAACGAGCTACTGGAGAGCCGGTGGTGGTGGGTACCGATCGCCGTGCTGCTCGCAGCGATCCTCATGGAGAGCCTGTCGTTCCGCACCGCCATCCGGGAGAGCAACAAAGTGCGGGGAACGGTGCGATGGAGCGCCTTCATCCGCCGGGCCAAGTCGCCCGAGCTGCCCGTCATCCTGCTCGAGGACTTTGCCGCTTTGGTGGGTCTGGCGTTCGCGCTCGTCGGCGTGGGGCTGACCCTGCTGACCCGCAATGGCCTCTGGGACGCGGCCGGCACGGCCATGATCGGGCTGCTGCTCGTCGCGGTGGCCGTCACCCTGGCCGTTGAGATGACCTCACTGCTCATCGGCGAGGCAGCCACCCCGGAGCAGGTGCAAGCGATCCGGGCCGCGCTGTCCACGACCGATGGGGTGCAGCGGGTGATCCACCTGCGCACCTTGCACCTGGGCCCTGAGGAGCTGCTCGTCGTGAGCAAGTTCGCCGCGACCACCAGCAGTGACGCCACTGCCCTGGCCGAGACGATCAACCGCGCCGAAGCGGCAGCCCGGTCCTCGACACCCGGACTGGCTTTGGTGATGTACCTGGAGCCGGACCTCGACCAGGGCCGAGGAGCCCGGCCGGCCTGGGAGCGCCCAGACGAGGAGCCGGCACCCACGGCAGGTGAACGTCCAGCCGCTTCGTGATCTGGGCGCCCAGCCGGGCACGGTCGCCGAGATGACGCCGGCCAGGCGGTCGACCAAGGCGGCGGTTGTCCCTACGAAGCGGCAGAAATAGCTGCCGCCGCGCCGCACAAGCGCCGCCATCCAGCGCAACTGCCGCCTTGCCGGGTCCACTGCGAGCGAGTGCGCCCCAGCCGGTGGAACGAGGCCGCCGCCCCGCCCCGCTCAGGTGGCGTTCAGCTCTCCGTACATCCGCCGGGCCGCGTTCAAGGCCGCGACGTAGCCGGCCCGCTGGTAGGCGTCGGCGTCGACGGTCTCTGGCACGGCAAGGCGCGCCCGTGCCTCGGCCACCGAACCGAAGCCCTTGCGACGCATCCATTCGGTCAGCCCGTCGAGGAGCACCTCGGCGTGCCCGATACCGTGCCGCAGCAGCGCTGACGCCGTCATGACGACATCGGCTCCGGCGAGCAGGTATGCCGCGACATCGCCGGCATCCTCGACACCGGTCGTGGCCGCCAGTGATGCGCGTACCTGACCGGAGAGGATGGCAATCCACGACCGGGCCAGCCGCGCCTCCTCGGGTGTGGACAGCCCGACGCCCGGGGTGACGATGAGAGTCTCCGGGTCGACGTCGGGATGCAGGAAGCGGTTGAACAGCACGAGCCCGTCGGCGCCCGCCTCGTCCAGCTGCAGCGCCATCTCGCCAATGGAGCTGAAATGGGGGCTGAGCTTCACCGCTACCGGTAGTGACACCGCAGCCTTGACCTGGCGCAGGATCTCGACGTGCCGGACCTCGACCGTGCGGCCCGGGGTATGCGGGTCTCCGGGTACGAAGTAGATGTTGAGCTCGAGGGCAGCGGCGCCGGCCGCCTCGATCTGGCGGGCGAAGTCGGTCCAGCCGCCGAGGCTGGCGCCGTTGAGGCTCGCGATTACCGGAATGTCGACGGCCGCGACCGCCTGCTCGACGAGGCCCAGGTAGCGCGACGTCGCTCCAGGCAACGCGGACTCGGGCAGCACGGGGAAGTAGCCGGCCGCCTCCCCGTGCGCATCCTCGAACGGCTCGGTCACCTCCAGCTCGTGCAGCTCCTCGGCGATGACCTGCTCCTCATAGAGCGAAGGCAGCACAACGGCCCCGACGCCGGCGTCGGCGAGCGCCTTCACGCGGTCGACGGTGCTCGTCGCGGGTGATGGACTCGCCATGAGCGGGTTACGCAGCGGCAAGCCCAGGTACCTCGTCGTGAGGTCGACCACGCGGGGACGGGCCGAGGTGCCGTATGCCGCGGCTGCCGCCGGATCGTCCCGGGCCTCTCGAGGCGGGCCGGGCTGTCGACGGGCGGCGCCCGGGTCGTCCACGAGTGGTTGCTGCGCGCCGGTGCCGAACGGCATACCGGCCGTCGTCCCGGCCGTGCTGCCCGGGCGCACCCCGGCCGGGGGGCCGCCGACTGGACCGCTGAATGTGTCCGAGCTGGTCACTGCGTCACCTTCTCCGCTTGGTCGACAACCGTCACGGGCCGAGATTCGCTTTCCCGGACCCGGGCGTCAGCGGGGAAGCGCTGTGCGCCGCGGGTGGCCATCTCCTCGTAGGTCTGCCAGCGCTGGTCGACCGCCTCCTGGGCCAGTTCCAGCAGCCGGGCGGCCTCGACGGGGTCGCTGTTGCGCAGCACCTTGTAGCGCAGTTCGTTGTAGAGGTAGTCCCCGAGCGGAATACGCGGCCGCGGCGAGTCCAGCTGGAACGGGTTACCGCCGCGGGACCGCACGGCCGGGTCGTACCGCACCAGCGGCCAGTGACCGGAGGCCACCGCCTTGTACTGCTGGTCGAGACCCTTGCGCAGGTCGTAGCCGTGGGCGATGCAGTGGCTGTAGGCGATGATGATGCTCGTCCCGTCGTACGCCTCCGCCTCGCGGAACGCCGTGAGCGTCTGGTGCGGATCGGCGCCCATCGCCACCCGCGCCACGTAGACGTTGCCGTAGGACATGGCCTGCAGCGCCAGGTCCTTCTTGTTCACGGTCTTGCCGGCCGCGGCGAACTTCGCCACGGCGCCGAGCGGGGTCGACTTGGACGACTGGCCTCCGGTGTTGGAGTAGACCTCGGTGTCCAGGACGAGGACGTTGACATCGCGCCCCGACGCGAGCACGTGGTCCAGCCCGCCCGACCCGATGTCGTACGCCCAGCCGTCGCCGCCGACGATCCACAGGCTGCGGCGAAGCAGGTGGTCGGCCACGCTGCGCAGGTCGTCGACGGTCGGCCCGGACAGCTCGTCCAGCCGGCCGATGAGCTCGTCCACCCGCTCGTGCTGTGCGGCGAGCTCGGACTCGCGGACCTGGCGGGCACCGAGGATCGCGTCGGTGAGGTCGGCGCCGACGACGTCACGCAGCTGCGTCAGGCGCTCCCGCGCCAGCTTGGCGTGCAGGTCGGCAGCCAGGCGCAGACCCAGGCCGAACTCGGCGTTGTCCTCGAACAGCGAGTTGGACCAGGCCGGCCCACGTCCGGCAGCGTTCTTGGTCCACGGCGTGGTCGGCAGGTTGCCACCGTAGATGGACGAGCACCCGGTGGCGTTGGCCACCGTCGCCCGAGCTCCGAACAGCTGGGTGAGCAGCTTGATGTACGGCGTCTCGCCACAGCCGGAACAGGCGCCGGGGAACTCGAACAGCGGCTCGAGGAACTGGGTACCGCGGACGGTTCCGAAGTCGACCCGCTCACGGGTGTTGACCGGAAGGGTTTCGAAGAACTCGATGTTGCGTCGCTGCTCGTCGAGCAAGGGGTCGAGGGACTCGAGGTTGATCGCCTTGCGCTCGGGCTCACCGGGTGGGCTCACCGGGCACGACTCGACGCACAGGCCACAGCCGGTGCAGTCCTCGACATAGACCTGCAGGCGGTACTGGGACTGCGGGACACCGACCGCGTTGAGCGGCACCGTCGTGAAGCCCTCGGGGGCGCCCTGCAGTGCCGCGCCGTCGATGTACTTGGCCCGGATGACGCTGTGCGGGCAGACGAAGGTGCAGTTCCCGCACTGGATGCAGGTCTGCGAGTCCCAGTCGGCGACGAACTCGGAGATGCGCCGCTTCTCGTACGTCGTCGTCCCGCTCGGGAAGGTGCCGTCGACCGGCATGGCGCTGACCGGCAGCGCGTCGCCTCGGCCGGCCATCATCTCGGCCGTCACGCTGCGCACGAAGTCCGGCGCGGTGTCCGGAACGACGTCGGGTATCGCGTGCCCGGTGCCCCCGGTGGCCGGAACCTGGATCTCCGACATCGCGGTGGCCGCGGCGTCGACCGCCGCCTCGTTGCGCCGCACGACCTCACGACCGCGCCGGCCGTAGGTCTTGCGGATGGTGGCCTTGACCCGCTCGAGGGCCTCCTCTCGCGGCAGCACGCCGGAGATCGCGAAGAAGCACGCCTGCAGAACGGTGTTGGTGCGCCCGGGAAGTCCAGCCTCACGAGCGACGGTGTCGGCGTCGACGGCGAACAGCCGCAGCTTGCGGTCGATGATCTCCTGCTGGATCGGCGCGGGCAGCGCGTCCCACACCTGGTCGGGCGGCTGAGGCGCGTTGAGCAGCAGCGTCGCCCCGTCCTGGGCGCTCGAGAGCACCTCGACCTTGTCGAGCATGGTGAACTGGTGGATGCCGACGAACCCGGCCTTGTCCACCAGCCACGGCGCGGCGATGGGATGTGGCCCGAACCGCAGGTGGGAGACGGTCAGGCCGCCGGACTTCTTCGAGTCGTAGACGAAGTACGCCTGGGCATGGACCTGTGGGTCCTCGGCGAGAATCTTGACGGTGTTCTTATTGGCGCCGACGGTTCCGTCCGAGCCGATGCCGTAGAACACGGCACGCAGTGTGGCCGGGTTCTCGATATCCAGGTTGGGGTCGTAGTCCAGGCTGAGGTGGCCCACGTCATCGGTGATGCCGACCGTGAACCGCGGCCGGGGTGACTCCTTGGCCAGCTCGGCGAAGATGCCGGCGACCATGCCGGGCGTGAACTCCTTGGACGACAGGCCGTAGCGCCCGCCGATGATCCGCGGCATACTCGCCAGCCCGCCGCGGTTGTGCGCCTCGCTGAGGCTACTGACGACGTCGAGGAACAGCGGCTCGCCGTTGGAGCCGGGCTCCTTGGTGCGGTCCAGGACGGCGATCGACTCGACCGTCGACGGCAGCGCGGCGACCAGCTCGGCCGCTGGGAACGGGCGGTACAGGCGCACCTGCAACACGCCGACCCGCTCCCCGGCCTCGACGAGGGCCGCCACGGTTTCCCGGGCGGTGATCCCGCCCGACCCCATGATGACGATGACCCGAGTCGCCTCGGGGTGACCCGCGTACTCGACGACCCCGTACCCGCGGCCGGTGCGCTCGGCGAGCGCGTCCATGACCTCCTGCACGATGGCGGGCACCTTGGCGTAGTACGGGTTGACCGTCTCGCGGCCCTGGAAGTAGACGTCGGGGTTCTGCGCGGTGCCCCGGATGAACGGCCGTTCGGGGGTCAGCGCCCGGGCCCGATGCTCGCGGACGAGCTCGTCGGGCACGAGTGCCTTCAGGTCCTCGTCGGTGAGCCGCTCCATGGTGTTGACCTCGTGGGAGGTGCGGAAGCCGTCGAAGAAGTGCATGAACGGGATCCGGCTGCGCAGGGTGGCCGCGTGCGAGACGAGGGCGAGGTCGTGGGCCTCCTGGACCGAGGCCGAGGACAGCAGGGCGAAGCCGGTCTGGCGCACCGCCATGACGTCGGCGTGGTCGCCGAAGATCGACAGCCCCTGGGCGGCGAGCGCGCGGGCAGCGACGTGGAACACCGTCGAGGTGAGCTCACCGGCGATCTTGTACATGTTCGGGATCATGAGCAGCAGGCCCTGGGAGGCCGTGTAGGTGGTGCTCAGCGCCCCGCCTTGCAGCGCGCCGTGCATGGTCCCGGCCGCACCGGCCTCGCTCTGCATCTCCATGATGTCCGGGATGGTGCCCCAGATGTTCTTGCGGCCGGCGCTGGCCCAGTCGTCGGCGAGCTCGGCCATGGTCGAGCTCGGGGTGATCGGGTAGATGGCACACAGTTCGGTGAGCCGGTAGGCGACGTCGACCGCCGCCTCGTTGCCGTCAATCGTGCCGCGCATGTCTTCAGACCTCCGGAACTGGGATGGCTGCCGTGCCGCGGCTGCTGGCGCCCTGCGGTGCCCGCTCGATCGCGCCCGGGGCGGAGAACTCGTCTTCGGGCACCATCTCGATGGCATGGACGGGACACTGGCGGTAACACGCGGTGCAGCCGGTGCACTTGTCGTAGTCGTACTCGTACCGGTTGCCCTTGCCGAGCCGGATGATGGCGTCCTCCGGGCAGGCCCCGAAGCAGCCGTCGCACTCGAAGCAGTTGCCGCAGGACAGGCAGCGCCCTGCTTCGAAGTGGGCCTCTCCCTCCGAGAGGCCGGCGACGACCTCGGTGAAGTCGGTGACCCGGGCGGCGGGTGCGAGCTCGGCCTGCTGGCGCCGGTCGTGGTCACCGAAGTACCAGAGGTTGAGCTTCTCGAACCCAGCCAGCGGGTGCTTCGGGGCTGTGGCGAAGGTCTCGCCGCGCAGGTAGGCGTCGATGCTGCGGGCGGCCTTCTAGCCGAGGCCGACCCCGATGGTGACCGTTCGCTCGCTGGGTACGGCATCGCCGCCGGCAAAAACTCCCGGGGCCCCCGTCATCAGCGTGACCGGGTCGACCTGGACGACGTCCCAGTCGAACTCGACCCCGGCGATGGGCCGCAGGAAGGCGGTGTCGCTCTCCTGGCCGAGGGCCAGGATGACCGTGTCGGCCTCGAGCGTCTCGTACTGGCCGGTGCCGTGCGGCTTGCCCTGCTCGTCCAGCTCCTGGATCTCGACGGTGAGGTCGGCCTCGCCCATCGAGCTGATGGTGCGCAGCCAGTTGATCCGGATGCCCTCGGCCTCGGCGTCGGCGGCCTCTTCCTCGTGCGCGGGCATCTGCTCACGGGTGCGGCGGTAGACGATGATCGAGTCCTCGGCGCCGAGCCGGCGGGCCACCCGGGCGGCGTCCATCGCGGTGTTCCCGCCGCCGTAGACCGCCACCCGCCCGGACAGCGCCGGTGACTGCCCGGACTCGACGCCGCGCAGGAAGCTCACCGCGTCGAGGATCCGGCCGGCGTCGCCGTTGGGGATGTCGACCCGCTTGCTCAGGTGCGCACCGACGGCGACGAAGACGGCGTCGAAGCCTTGCCGTTCGGCTTCGAGGTCGGTGACCAGGTGCTCCTGCTCGAAGACGACGCCCATCGCCGCGATCCGCCCGATCTCGTTGTCCAGGACGTCCCGCGGGAGCCGGTACGCCGGTATGCCGTAGCGCATCATCCCGCCCGGCAGCGGGCCGTTGTCCCGGACGACGACCTCGTGGCCCAGGCGGGCGAGGTGGTAGGCGGCGGACATACCGGAGGGACCGGACCCGACGACGAGGACCCGTCGACCACTGCGGACCTCCGGCACCGGGAACTGCCAGCCCCGCTCGGTGGCCAGGTCGCCGAGGTAGCGCTCGACCGCGTGGATCGACACGGACCCGTCGAGCTCCTTGCGGTTGCAGGACGTCTCGCACGGGTGGTAGCAGACCCGGCCGTGGATCGCGGCGAACGGATTGTCCGCGGTCAGCAGCCGCCAGGCGTCTTCGTCCTTGCCGACCCGGGCGTGCCCGAGCCAGCCCTGGATGTTCTCGCCCGCCGGACAGGCGTTGTTGCACGGTGGCAACAGGTCCACGTAGACCGGGCGCTGCGCGCGCACTGGACCGGAACGCAAGCGCCCTCGACCAAGCGGTGCCAGTGGGGTGAGGTCGCGCTGCGAATCGGCCATCGACGTCTCCTGGGAACATCTCGGGGGAACGGCTCCTTGCGCCAACGTAGTGGTCCCGGCACCGGCCGGGTAGGTCCATGGTCACCAATCGCGGCTGGAATTGGCGATTCGCGACCGCGGCGGGACGAAGCGACCTGGCTCACCGTGACGGCACTGCCGGACCTGTGCGTGTGTATGGTGACTCGTGCCCTAGCAGGTGCTGTCCGGGAGGTTGGGTTCGCCGATGAGCCGCAAGATCGACGTCACCGAACTGGTCCTGCGGGACGCCCACCAAAGCCTGTTTGCGACGCGAATGGCCTTGGAGGACATGGTCCCTGCGTGCGAGGACATCGACCAGGCCGGGTACTGGAGCGTCGAGTGCTGGGGCGGCGCGACGTTCGACGCATGCATCCGGTTCCTCAACGAGGACCCGTGGCAGCGACTGCGCACGTTCCGTGAGCTGCTGCCCAACTCCCGGCTGCAGATGCTGCTGCGCGGGCAGAACCTGCTCGGCTACCGCCACTACGAGGACTCCGTCGTCGACCGGTTCGTCGGCAAGGCGGTCCAGAACGGCATGGACGTCTTCCGGGTGTTCGACGCCCTCAACGACGTGCGCAACCTCGACCGAGCCATCAAGGCGGTGCGCCGCGAGGGCGGTCACGCCCAAGGGACGCTGTGCTACACGGTGAGCGACCTGCACACCGTCGAGGGCTACGTCCAGATGGCGCGCGAGCTGATGGACCTGGGCTGCGACTCGCTGTGCCTGAAAGACATGGCCGCCCTGCTGCAGCCGCAGCCGGCATACGACATCGTCAAGGCGATCAAGGACGACCTGGGCCAGGACGTGCGGATCCACATCCACTGCCACGCGACCACTGGCGTCACCCTCGTCTCGCTCATGAAGGGGATCGAGGCCGGTGCGGACTGCGTCGACACCGCGATCAGCTCGATGAGCTTGGGCCCCGGGCACAACCCCACCGAGAGCCTGGTCGAGATGCTCGAGGGCACCGGCTATCACACCGAGCTGGACATGCCGCGGCTGATCCGGATCAAGGAGCACTTCGCGGCGGTGCGGCCCAAGTATGCCGAGTTCGCGTCGAACATCGTCGGCGTCGAGACCGAGATCTTCAAGAGCCAGATTCCCGGCGGGATGATCTCCAACATGGAGAGCCAGCTGCGGGCGCAGGGGGCGGGCGACCGGCTCAAGGAAGTCCTCGAGGAGGTGCCGCGGGTGCGCGCCGACGCGGGCTATCCGCCGCTGGTCACCCCCTCCAGCCAGATTGTCGGGACCCAGGCGGTCTTCAACGTCATGATGGGCCGCTACAAGACGCTCACCGGCGAGTTCGCCGACCTCATGCTCGGCTACTACGGCGAAGCGATCGGCGAGCGCAATGCTGAAGTCGTGCAGATCGCCAGGGCGCAGGCCAAGAAGGACCCGATCACGGTGCGCCCGGCCGACCTGCTGCCGCCGGAATGGGAGCAGGACGCGGCTGACGCGGCAGCCCTGCGGGGCTTCGACGGCTCCGAGGAGGACGTGCTCACCTTTGCCATGTTCCCCAAGGTGGCGCCGACGTTCTTCGGCACCCGCTCCGAGGGTCCGAAGAACGTCGGTAAGTCCCCCGACGTGCTCGCCGCCGAACAGGCCGCGACCGCGGCAGGTGCCCAGCCCGGCCAGCCGGTGCGGACGCCAATCCGCTACAAGGTCACTGTCAACGGCGCTCCCCACAGCGTCACCGTCTCCCCATCGTGAGGTAAGAAACCGTGGCCTACCAGAGCATGACCGAGCGGATCGAGGGGCTGCACAAACGGCGTGAGCAGCTGCACGCCGGCGGCGGCGAGAAGGCCGTCGACAAGCAGCACGGCCAGGGCAAGCTCACCGCACGCGAGCGCATCGTGGAGCTGGTCGACCCGGACAGCTTCCAGGAGATGGCCGCCTTCGCCGAGCATCGCGCGACGCTCTTCGGGATGGCGGACAAGCGCGTCCCGGGAGACGGCGTGATCGTCGGGCAGGCGACCGTCATGGGCCGGCTGGTCCATCTGGCCAGCCAGGACTTCACCGTCCTCGGCGGCTCGTCCGGGGAGGTCCATGCGGAGAAGATGGTCACCGCGGCGAAGGCGTCGCTGCAGACCGGCTCGCCGCTCATCCTCATCAACGACTCGGGCGGGGCGCGGGTGCAGGAAGGGATCGACTCCTTGCACGGGTGCGGCCGCCTCTTCTACCACAACGTGCTGCTCTCCGGGGTGGTCCCGCAGGTGACCATCATCGCCGGCCCGTGTGCCGGCGCCGCGGCATACTCACCGGCACTCACCGACTTCGTCATCCAGACCCAGCAGGCCACCGTGTACATCACCGGGCCCGACGTGATCCGCCAGGTCACCGGCGAGGAGGTGAGCCACGAGGAGCTGGGCGGACCGGCCGTGCACGCCACGCGGTCCGGCGTTGTGCACTTCGTGGCCGCCGACGACCGCCAGGCACTGCTCATCGCCAAGAAGCTGCTGAGCTTCCTGCCGTCGAACAACACCGAGGAGCCGCCTCAGCTCGAGCACAACGGCAACGTCGACCCGGATGAGTCGCTTAACGACGTCATCCCCGACGACCCGCGCAAGCCGTTCGATGTCCACGACGTGATCCGCGGGGTGGTTGACGACGGCGACTTCCTCGAGGTGCACGCCGGATGGGCCGGCAACATCGTCGTCGGCTTCGGGCGCATCGTCGGGCGGACCGTGGGGATCATCGCCAACCAGCCGATGGTCATGTCCGGAGTACTCGACATCAACGCCTCCGACAAGGCGGCCGGCTTCATCCGCTTCTGCAACGCCTTCAACATCCCGCTGCTCACCCTCGTCGACGTGCCGGGGTTCCTGCCCGGCGTCGCGCAGGAGTACGACGGGATCATCCGCCACGGCGCCAAGATGCTGTTCGCCTACTCCTCGGCCACTGTCCCGAAGATCACGGTGATCCTGCGCAAGGCGTTCGGCGGCGGCTACGTGGCCATGTGCGGCAGCTCCATGGGCGCCGACCGGGTGTTCGCGTGGCCGTCGGGCGAGATCGCGGTCATGGGCGCGGAAGGGGCAGCCGGCATCGTGTTCCGCCGCGAGATCGCCCAGGCCGACGACCCGGATGCCAGGCGCGAGCAGCTCATCGCCGAGTACCGCGACACGTTCGCCAATCCGTACGTCGCCTGCCAGCACCGCCTGGTTGACGATGTCATCGAGCCGGCCCACACGCGGCGGTACGTGGCCCAGGTCCTGGAAGCCCAGGCCACCAAGCGCGAGATGCGCCCGCCCAAGAAGCACGGGCTCATCCCACTGTGACCAAGGCGCTGAGGGACGAAGGGCTGGGCACGATGAGCAACGACGTCGGGTCAGCGGGGCCGGGGAGCATCCCCGCGGACCTGGGCGACCTCGCCGAGCGCATCGAGGCGTTGCAGCGGCGAGTGGAGCGGCTCGAGGCCGATCTGGTCGCGGCGCAGCAGCTGCGCGGACCCGTGCCCATCGAGACCATCCTGGCGATCTCTGCCGCCGTCGCGGCATACCTGGGCAAGAAGGCGACGGTGCGCCAGATCCACTACAGCCACAGCGACACGTGGGCCCGCTTGGGTCGCTCGGCGGTCCACGCGTCGCACACATTCTCCCGACGGATGGGGTGACGATGCGCCTGAAGGTGACGGTCGACGGGGTGGAGTACGACGTCCTGGTCGACGTCGAGCCGGAGCCACGGCCCGCGCTGGGCGGCTTCGTCTTCTCTGCCACAGGCGCTGCCATGACCACGCCCGGCGGCGTCACCCTGCCCCCGGCGGAGAACTCCGCGGCGGGCGGAGGGGAGAACGCGCTGCGCGCCCCTATCGCCGGCACCGTGCTGCAGGTGAGCGTCCAGCCCGGTCAGGAGGTCAACGAGGGCGACTCGCTCATCGTCCTGGAGGCGATGAAGATGGAGACCGAGGTCACTGCTCCGGTCTCGGGCACCGTCAAGTCGGTGCCGGTCAAAGTGGGCATGGCGGTCCAGAGCGGCGACCTGCTCGTCCAGTTCGAGTAGCCCGCCGTTCGGTGTCACCGCGTCGGGACGTGTCCCGGGTAGACTTGGGCGTCTGCCGGCGTGGGTGATGACCTGCGCGTATGCCGTGCCCAGAAGGGCAACGCCGGGTCACCGCAGTTGACGAGCACTGCCGCACACATCAGACCTTGCGACCAGCGAAGGACCCACGCTCATGTCTGTAGACCACCGACCTGCCGACCACCGACCTGCCGACCACCGGGTTGCCGACTACCGGGTTGCCGACCTCAGTCTCGCCGAAGCCGGGCGCCACCAGATTCGCCTCGCCGAGCACGAGATGCCCGGCTTGATGGCGCTGCGCGAAGAGTACGGCCAGAGCCGGCCGTTGCGCGCGGCGCGCATCGCCGGCTCGCTGCACATGACCGTGCAGACCGCCGTGCTCATCGAGACCCTCACCGCCCTCGGCGCCCA
>JBIOUP010000090.1:0-8265 GCA_044867305.1 Dermatophilaceae bacterium | reverse complement strand
CTGCCCAGGCAAGGTCACCGCCGCTGCCGGAAGCTGGGCCAGGACGACGTAGACGATGGCCAACGTCCAGGCGCAGGCCAGCGCGACGGTGCGACAGCCCAGCCGGCCGTCGGCACGTGAGCCGGCGTTCTCCACGTGTTCCCGGACCGCCATGCCCGTTTCCTTTCCGTCGCGGGGCGGGCCGACCGAACCATGGCCGGCCCGCCCATGCTTGCTACGACAGGGTTGTGGCGATCTCGTTGACCCATCGCTCTTGCTGAAGCTTTGAGGTCGAGTCGTTGGGCGCCGACCAGAACCAGTTGACGTTCCAGGCGACATTGCCGGTGCGTACTGCATTGACGGCGTATGCCACGTTGCCCGCCGCGGCCAGCGTGACCACAGCAACCGCGAAGGCCCAGATGCAGTCGCCCTTCGCTGAGCCCTGGGTGAGCTCCGACCCTTGCCGCTGCTTCACCACGGTGACCATGCTCTGCTGCGCGTCGGACAAGGCCGCCGCAATTTGGTGTCTCCTTCCGCTCGTCATGGCAGCCCCGAACCGGTCAAAAAACGTGGGGTCGTTCTTACGCAGCTCGGCGACCAGCAGGTCGAGCGACGCGGAGAGCTCAGCTGGAGGCGCCACGTCTGCGGCTGCCAGCCGCGGGAACTTGGCGGCTACCGGACCTTGGGCGAAGAACAGCCCGCGGAAGATCGCCTCGCCGTCCGGCGCCGAAGCGGCATGGACTGCGGAGCTGGCCCCCGGGCTGGTGGGCACGGCAGCCTGGCTGGCCGACCCTGTCGAGGCGATGAGGGCTGCCGCAACAGCAGCACTGGCGACTACGCGCTTGGTTTTGATCACGCTCTGTTCCCTTTCGGCTGTGGCGTTGCGGCGACGTCGGATGGAAAGCTCACCGCCCCTGCCAAACCGCCCCTGCGGCGGGTGCAACTGTTATAATGGCTCTAGATCAGTACGTCAACCAGGCCGCAGGAAAAACTCGTCATGCCCACCGTGCGGCTAGGATGACGGTGCTACAGAAGGTGCCAGTGCGATTGCAGTGCGGCTGGCGGCGGCCGACGGTCGCCTACTGAGCACGCAGTTCGAAGAGGTAAGGGATGCTCGTCAACCTCGATCCGCAGTCGACGGTTCCGATCTACCAGCAGATCTCCGCGTCGATACGGCGGGCGGTAGCCGACGGGGAGCTCAAAGCCGGTGAGGACCTTCCGCCGGCTCGGGCCCTGGCCGGGGCGTTGAGCGTCAACGTGCACACTGTGCTACGCGCCTATGCACTGCTGCGCGACGAAGGGCTCGTTCAGCTGCGACAGGGCCGCAGTGCCCGAATCGTCAAGGGTGCCGCCGCCGACACTGCGTTGTTCCACCAGGCTCTTGGTGCCGTGGTGGCGCATGGGCGGCGACTGGGCATCGGGCAGAGCGAAGCCGCCTCGATGCTGCGCCGGGCGTTTCGCACGTGAACGCTTCCCGCCCGCGAGCGCAGCGCTTGAGCACCGAGCGCGGCTGTTTGCTCGCACTGCCGGCGCTGCTGTTTGCCGTGGCTCTGCTGACGCCTGTGCCGTTCCTCGGCCGGTTGCCGGATCCGGTGGCGGCGCATTTCACCCAGGGTGTCCCCGACTCGTCGGCGCCGTTGTGGCTCCTCGTCCTGGTCCCCACGGGCGTCGGTTGCGTGCCCTTCGTGGCCTGGCTGTTGCTGGTCGCTCGCAAGCACCTTGCCTACGGGGTGCACGTGGTGGCGTCGATCTGCTTCTCTACGTATGCCGCGTTCTGTGCAGGTTTCGTCGGCTTCGCTGTCGTTGCGACCAACTTCGGAGCACAGCGGTGGCAGCAGGCCCGCACTCCCAGCTGGGCGCCCGTTGCGCTGCTCGTGATGACCGCGCTCGGCGCCATCGGTGCTGCAGGCTTGGCCTGGTGGTTGCACACGCGTAGGTCCTCCCCGGGCTGGACTGCCCCGTCGCCGAGTGTCGGCGTGGCCGATGCGGGCCGGGGTACAGTGTGGATCGGGCATGCCAGCAACACCGTCCTCATCCGCTGTGCGGTTCTCACGGCACTCGGTTGCACCGTGTCGGCTGTGGTGCTCGGGTTCTGGCCGGCTCTCGTCCTTGCGGGGCTCGTCTTGGCCGCAAGCTCGCTGGGACGTGCGGTTGCCGTCTTCGACGGCAAGCAGCTGCGGATCCGTCCGGGTGCCCCTTGGCCGTGGTGGACCATCGACATCGACGCTGTTCAGTCCGCGCGGGTGATCCAGGTGAGCCCGGCCACGTGGAACGGATGGGGGCTGCGTTACCGAGTCGGGCTCAGGGCCCTGGTCGCGCGCCGTGGCCAGGGTCTGTACATCGTTCGCAACGGCGCTCCCGACGTCGTCGTGACGGTCGACGACGCGGCAACCGGGGCGGCCCTCATCGTGCGTGCGCGACACGGCCCGGGCCCGGAACATGACGACACGAACGCTTCACCTGGCTGAGCCATCGCGCACTTGCCGCACCGGTTGAGCGCCCATCCGGGCGAGTGCAGCCTCGTGGTTGCGAAAATGCCTGATAGCAACCAGTTTGCTCCCCTCGCGAAGGAGGCAGGCCGGCATACTAGGCGCGCTGCTCGCTTGCCGCCCGCGGCGCACCGAACCCGAGAAGTACGCTCTGATATCGACGAATTCGAGGTGAGGGACAACTGATGGCCACCCAGTTGTTGATCGGCGGGTCCTGGCGCCCGGCTACCGGCGGCGCCTTCGAGACCGTGAACCCCGCGACGGAGGAAGTGATCGACGAGGTCGGCTACGCGTCGCCGGCCGACGTGGATGAGGCGGTGGCGGCGGCGCGGGCGGCGTTCAACGACCCGGCGTGGCGGGACCTGCTTCCGGTGGCCCGGGCCGAGCTGATGTTCCGGTTGGCGGATGCGGTGCAGGCCAACTTCGAGGAGCTGGCCCGCTTGGAGACGCTGGACCAGGGTCAGCCGCTGGACGTGGCCAGAGGCGTGAGCGTGACCAACCTGGCCAACCACGTGCGCTACTACGCCGGATGGGTGACCAAGATCGAGGGGCGCACCGCGCCGGTGAGCTTCCCCGACACGATGCACTACACCCGCCGTGAGCCGGTGGGGGTCTGTGCGTTGATCACGCCGTGGAACTTCCCGTTGATGATCTTGGGTTGGAAGCTCGCGCCGGCGTTGGCGTGTGGGAACACCGTCGTCATCAAGCCGGCCGAGCAGACCCCGCTGACCTCCCTGCGCCTGGCCGAGCTGGCCGAGCAGGTGGGCTTCCCGCCCGGGGTGGTCAACCTGGTGACCGGCGACGGGGCGGTGGGCGCGGCGTTGGCGCAGCACCCGGACGTGGACAAGGTCTCGTTCACCGGCTCGACCGAGGTCGGGCGCTCGATCGTGCGGGCCAGCGCGGGCAACTTCAAGCGGGTCACCTTGGAGCTGGGCGGGAAGGCGCCGTCGGTGATCGCCCGGGACGCCGACGTCGACGCGGCCGTGGCGGGCAACCTCGGCGGAGCGCTGCTGAACTCCGGCCAGGTGTGCGCGGCGTACACCCGCTTCTTCGTCGACGCCAAACGCGAGGACGAGTTCCTCACCAAGATGGCGGCCGCCGTGGAGGCGATGACGATCGGACCGGGGCTGGAGCAGACCACTCAACTGGGTCCGCTGGTCTCCGCGCAGCATCTGGAGAAGGTGCAGCAGATGGTCGCCACCGGGCAGGGCGAGGGGGCCGAGCTGGTCACTGGCGGGAAGCGGGCGCGCGATGTCGGGTACTTCCTGCAGCCCACGATCTTCTCGGGCGTCACGGACGCCATGAGTATCGCCACCGACGAGATCTTCGGCCCGGTGCTGTCGGTGTTCCGCTACTCCGACGAGGAGGCGCTGCAGCGTCTCATCGACCGGGCCAACGACACCCCGTACGGGCTGGCCGCCACCATCTGGACCAAGGACCTGACCGCCGCGCACCGGCTGGCCAACGGCATCCGCGCAGGCACCATCTGGGTCAACATGCCCAACCCGGTCGACGCCACCGCCCCATGGGGCGGGTTCAAAGCCTCCGGCTGGGGACGTGAGATGGGCCCGTACGCCATCGACACGTACACCGAGGTCAAGGGCATCTTTATGCACTACGGCACCTAGCCACAGCCAAGGAGGCACGGTGAAGGTCGGCGTTGTCGGGGCAGGGTTCGTCGGTGCCGCGAGCGCTTATGCCATGGCCATTCGAGGGTCGGCCAGCGAGCTGGTGATCCTCGACGTCAACCAGGCCAAAGCCGAGGCGGAGGCGCGCGACATCGCCCACGCGACGACGTTCACCGCCCCGGTGCGCGTGAGCCGCGGCACCTACGAGGCCCTCGGGGACGCCAAGGTCGTCGTGATGTCGGCGGGGGTCAACCAGAAGCCCGGCGAGACCCGGATGGAGCTGCTCGACCGAAACGCGGCGATCTTCCGCTCGGTCATCCCGCAGATCGTGACGAACGCCCCGGCGGCCATCATCCTGGTCTCGGCCAACCCGGTCGACATCATGACCGAGCTCACCGAGCGCATCGCCTCCGAAGCAGGAGGCCGCCCCGGGAAGGTGCTCGGCACCGGCACAGTTCTGGACACTGCCCGATTCCGCTCCCTCGTGGGCACGCACATGGGGGTCGACGCCCGTCACGTCCACGGGTACGTCTTCGGGGAGCACGGTGATTCCGAGGTGCTCGGCTGGTCGTCGCTGGACATCGCCGGGCTCCCGGTGCAGCAGTTTGCGCAGGCGAAGGGGGTCGTGTGGGACGACGACGTCAAGGCCCGCGTGACCGAGGAGACGGTGCGCGCGGCATACGCGATCATCGAGGGCAAGGGCGCGACCTACTACGGGATCGGTGCCTCGACGGCGCGACTCGTCGAGGCGCTCGTTCGCGACGAGCGGGGCATCTACACCGTCACCGCGACGGTCCCGGAGTACGGCTGCGCGATGGCGCTCCCCCGGCTCATCACCGGCCAGGGTGTGGGGACCGTGCTCAACCCACATATGAGCCCGCAGGAGAAGCAGGCCCTTCGCCAGAGTGCCGAGGTGTTACGCGGCTTCGCGGCGTCGCTGCCGGCCTGACTTACGACGCGGGCTCACAACGCTCCGGTATGCCGTGCGCCGACCCGAGCGAGCACCCGCAGTGAGCCGGTGGCCGACGTCTCGACGAACTGGCCCGATTCGACGGCGGCCGTGTAGATCCGGTAGGGAGCCTGGCCGCCGTCGGCCGGGTCGGGGAAGACGTCGTGGATGACGAGGGCACCAGCCGGGCGCACCCATCGAGCCCAGCCGCGGTAGTCGTTCTGGGCGTGCTCGTCGGTGTGTCCGCCGTCGATGAAGACCAGTTCGACCGGCATACGCCACCAGCGGGCGATGTCGACGGACCGGCCGACCACCGGGGTGACGACCGGCTCCAGGCCGGCGGCGGCGAGCGTGCGCCGAAGAGCCGGCAGGGTGTCGAGCCGACCGTCGGGGCCGACCAGGTCCGGGTCGTGGTACTCCCAGCCGACCTGATGCTCCTCCGAACCGCGATGGTGGTCGATCGTCACCACACTGCCGCAGGAGAGGGCCGCCGCGTGGCCGAGGTAAATGGTGGACTTGCCGCAGTACGAGCCGATCTCGACCGCGAGACCGCCCCGCACGTACTGCTGGGCCGCGGCGTGCAGCGCCAAGCCTTCCTCGGGCGGCATGAATCCCTTCACGGACTCGGCGAGGCGGGCGAGCTCGGCCGGGAAGGTCACGAGGCGAGGCACGAGCAGTCCTCGTCGAAGGCCAGTGCGGGCAGGCCGGCTCCGCGGAACAGCCCGTTCGCGGCGGTCGTCCGGGACAGCGCGTCGGCCGCGAGCAGCACCGTCGCGGCGGTCCAGGTGGACACCTCGACGGGCCAGCGCAGCCCGTCGGCGTAGACCAGACCGGTCCAGTACGACCCGTCGGGGTCGCGCAGGTGCTGCATCGCGCCGAGCAGCGCGCGGGCCAGCTCCCGCCGGCCGACGACGTCGAGCGCGAGCACGAGCTCGCAGGTCTCGGCGCCGGTGACCCAGGGCCGGTCGCGCACACACCGGATGCCCAGGCCGTCGACGACGAAGTCCGCCCAGCGGGCGTCGATCTGCTGCCGTGCGACGCGACGTGGCAGCGCGCCGCCCAGGACCGGGTAGTACCAGTCCATGGCGTGGCGGTCCTTGGGGGTGAAGTGCTCGGGATGCTCGTCCAGAGCGTGGCGCAACCGGCCCGCGGCGGCCTCCCACGCGACGGGCGAGCAGCCGAGGCTCTCGGCCAGAGCCACGGCGCACCGCAGGCTCAGATGGATGCTCGCGTTGCCGGTGACGAGGGACTCGGCCGCCAGCCGCCCGTCGGCGCTGCGCGCCCACGGGACGGTGCCGTCGAGGCGTTGCATCGTGAGTACCGCTTCGATGGCATCGTGCACGGTCGGCCACATGCGCAGCAGGAAGTCGTTGTCGCCGGTCACTTGCCAGTGGTGCAGGACCCCGGTGGCGACGTACGCGCAGTAGTTCGCGTCCGTCGTCGGATCGCTGACCCAGTCGCCGACGTAGCGCGACCCCCACGTGCCGTCCACCCGCTGGGACAGCCGCAGCCACTCGTAGGCGCGCTCGGCCTCGTCGGTGAAGCCGGCGACGGTCAGCCCCATGGCCGCCTGCACGTGGTCCCAGGGATCGGTGGGGCCTTCGGGAAACCACGGTATGGCGCCGGACTCGTGCTGGGCGGCGGCGATCGCGGCGCCGGTCGCCCAGCACTCTGCCGGCGTCAGTATGCCGTCCACGCGCGGGATGTCGGCGGCTGCGGGCATGGCTCAGGCCGGCTTGTGGAAGTAGAGGGCGACGCTCTTGCCGATCACCGGGTCGAGCGCCCGTTCGGCCAGTCGGGTGACAGCGGGCGCGTGCAGCATGTCCCAGACGAGCAGTCGGTGGTAGGCGCGCACGAGCAGGTGCTCGTCGCGGTCGACACCGAGGGCGCACTTGAGCCACCAGTACGGCGAGTGCAGGGCGTGCGCGTGGTGCTTGTGGGTGAGCTGAACGCCGGCAGCTTCGACCTTGTCGGCCAGCGCGTCCGCATGGTAGATCCGGACATGGCCGCCCTCGTTGGCGTGGTAGGCGTCCGAGAGTGCCCAGCACACCCGTTCGGGAAGCCATCGCGGCACGGTGACGGCGAGCACGCCGCCGGGACGCAGGATGCGCACGAGCTCGGTGATCGCCCGGTCATCCTCGGGAACGTGCTCGAGGATCTCCGAAGCGAGCACGACATCGAATGTCGCACTGTCATAAGGCATCTCGAGCACGTCGCCGACCTGGACCCGGGCCGTCGCTCCCTCGGGCACCGCACCGGCGACCTCGAGCGCGGCGAACATCTCATCGACCCCGTTGAGCTCCCTGTCGTCCAGGTCGTATGCCGTCACGTCGGCGCCGCGGCGCAGCGCTTCGTAGGAGTGCCGGCCTGCCCCCGCGCCGACGTCGATGAACCGAGTGCCTGGCCGCACGCCGAGGCGCTCGTAGTCAACGGTGAGCATCGGGCGCCTCTGTCGCGTGCACCTGTGTTCCGTGCAGGGCGATGGCCCGCTCATAGGCCCGCACCGTGGCGCGCGCGACCGAGAGCCAACCGTACCGGTTCTCGGCGCGGGCCCTCCCGGCCTGGCCCAGACGCATTCGCTCGGTCGGGTCGCCGAGCAGCCGCCCGATCTCGGCGGCCAGCGCCTCGGCGTCCCCTGGCACCACGAGGACGGCTGCCTCGCCGTCGGTGCCGAGCACCTCGGGCAGTGCGCCCGCACGGCTGGCCACGACCGGGGTGCCACAGGCGAGCGCCTCCAGGGTCGGCAGTGAGAACCCCTCATATAGAGAAGGCACGCACATGACCTCGGCGGAGGCGAGCAGACCGGCCAGGTCGGCGTCGGTGAGGCCGTTGGAGACGTGTACGCAGTCGCCCAAGCCCAGCGCGACGATCTGCCGCTCGGTCGCGCCCCCCGGCTCGAGACGGCATACCAGCTGCAGCTCGACGGCCCGCTCGGTGCGCAGCTTGGCGACCGCGTCGAGCAGGTAGGTGACCCCCTTGAGCGGCGCGTCGGCGCTGGCGACGGCGACGATGCGTCCCGGGACGCGCTCGGGTGCCGCAAGGGGGCTGAACAGGTCGGTGTCGACGCCGAGAGGGACGACGTGGATGCGGCCCCGGTCGAGGCCGAAGTCGAGGGCGGCGTCGGCAGCGGCGACGTTGGAGACGCCGAGCACCACGGGCAGGCGGCGGGCCACGCGCGCCTGCATGCGCACGAAGCCGTACCAGCGGGCCACGGACAGCT
>JBIOUP010000089.1:0-15608 GCA_044867305.1 Dermatophilaceae bacterium | reverse complement strand
GCGGCTGCGGGTGGTCGCCGACGACACGCCCTCCCAGATGTGGTCGGCCCGCTGGCTCACGCAGTACGTCGCGCCCTTGGTGCCGACGACGACCTTGCCGGCACCGCACGTCAGTTGGCGGCTGATGAGGAACGGGATCAGCACGTCGGACACGGCGTGGAACTCGCCGGTGCGCCCGATGCAGTAGTTCTCGTGGCAGCCGTAGGAGTTGCCGGCCGAGTCGGTATTGTTCTTGAACAGGTACAGCTCCCCCTCGATGCCTTCCTCGCGCAGGCGGGCCTGGGCGTCCTCGGCGAGCCCCTCGAGGATCCGCTCACCGGCCTTGTCGTGCACCACCAGGTCACGCAGCCCGTCGCACTCGGGCGTCGCGTACTCCGGGTGCGAGCCCACGTCGAGGTAGAGGCGCGACCCGTTTGAGAGGAAGACGTTGCTCGAGCGGCCCCACGCGACGACCTTGCGGAACAGGTACCGCGAGACCTCGTCCGGAGTGAGCCTGCGCTGGCCGAGATGGGTGCAGGTGACGCCGTACTCGGTCTCGATGCCGAAGATGCGCCGTTCCATTGCTCCAGCCTAGTTCGGCTATCGGCATACGACCCGACCAAGTCAACGAGTTTGTCTCTGCTCCAGGATGCATCGTGGAGCGGAGACAAACTCGTGGAGTCTGCGCAGCTGCCGCCGCACGCTGGATCAGCCGGCCCCACCGGGAACTTTCTCCGGCACGACCACCTCGTGTGCTCGGGTCGCGAGCAGGTGGCTACCCGCGAGGGCCCATCCGAAGGCGACCGGCAGATCGGCGCTGCCGAGCGAGGTGACTTGAGTGATGGCAAGCATGGACGGCAGGCTGAGGATGAGCAGCCAGGCGGTGATCTTGGGCCGGAAGCCGTTGCGCAGCAGACTGACCCCTAGAAGCGGCGAGCCGACGAGCGAGAGCACGGCGGACGGAATGCCGAGGACCATGAAGGACAGGTCCATCCACGGCGTGAGGTAATCGCCCACGATCGACACCGTCATGAGCGTCATGGCGGTCAAGGTGAGCCGCCATCCCCACAACTCGGCGCCGCTCGGGTGCCGGTGCGAGCGCACAACGAAGGCACACAACGTGAACGCTGCGTAGACGGGGATCCACAGCTTGCCGTACGTGACGTAGACCGTGTACGGGTCCGACCAGCCCAGCAGCGGCGCCAGCGCCTGCGAGGCCGGCACGGACCAGACGCGCGTCAGCGGGGAGGAGGCCAAGTCGTTGCTGCCCTCGGGTGTCGCGTGCCGGGACAGGGCGTGCAGCTGTCCGGCCACCAGGCCGAACCACGCGAGGATCCACGTGGCTCGCACGATCCGGCGTTCGGTGGTCGGGCTGAAGCGAAAGGGACGTGACATGACCTGCTCCTTGCCTGTGAGCGGCCGCCCGTGGGGGGAGGCCGGGTGCCTCGACGCTAGGAAGGCGTGACTGCCGCGTCGCCAGCCGGCGGGTGGTACCGGGATCCACCCTGAGGTTGAGTCACGTTGCGGGATCGCCGGTCTACCGTTGAGGGATGAACGGCCCGCTGGGTGTCCGCTGGCGCGACGCGCTTCTGCCGGCCGGCATCGCGGTCGCAGGCGTGCTCGAGCTGGTGCTTCTGCAGACCGGCGCCTGGCAGATCGCCGCGGTCATCGAGGTCGCCGCGTGCGGGTTGCTCGTGTGGCGGCGCCGGTGGCCCCTCGTGACCTGCGTCATCGCCCCGCTGGCGCTCTTCACGATCCCGTGGCTCGGTGGCCGGCTCGACGACGCGTCGGTGCCAATCGCGGCCATCGTGCTGGCCTCGTACGGACTCGGTCGCTACCCGCGCACGGTGCAGCGCGGCCTGGTTGGGGTCGGCCTCGTCGCGGTCGGGATCGGCCTGACGTACGCCGTCGCCGACCCACGCGTGCACAGCTGGGGTGACGTCGTCTTCCTGTGCGGGCTGTTCCTGCCGCCCTTTGTCCTGGGCCGGGTCGTCGCCCGGATGGCCGCGCAGAAGGCGTTGCTCATCGAGCAGCAAGCGTGGATCGAGCGCGAGGCCGCCACTGGCGAGCGCGTCCGGATCGCGCGGGAGCTGCACGACGTCCTCGCTCACTCGATCAGCGCGATGGTCGTGCAGTCCGAGGTCGCCCATGACCTCGTCCGCACCGACCCGGACGGCGCGCTCGCCGCCCTTGACGAAGTCACTGCGGCCGGTCGAGCCGCCCTGCACGAGACCGGCCGCGTTCTGCACACGCTGCGCGACGAGGAGCGTCAGGGCGAAGCGGTCGGGCCGATGACCGCTGGGTCGCAGGCGCCACCACAGGCCCTGGCCCCCGCGCCGGGGCTGGCCCGGGTCCCCGAGCTGACCGACGAGGTCCGCGCCCGCGGCCTGCACGTCGACGTGCAGGTCACTGCCCGGCATACCGCCTCGGCTGTGGTCGACGTGACCGCCTACCGCATCGTCCAGGAGGCGTTGACCAACGCCCTCCGGCACGGCGATGGGTCGGCGACGCTGCGCATCGCCGAGGAAGCGGGTCAGCTCACGATCCTCGTCGGCAACCGTGTCGGGGCGCAATCCCGCCCTGGCAGCGGGCTCGGGCTCACTGGGATGGCTGAGCGCATCTCGTTGTGCGGCGGGCAGTTCCGGTACGGCGTGGGTCCGGACGGCCGGTTCGTCGTCGACGTGACGCTGCCGCTGGCGACCGCCCCGCGGACCGACATGCCACCGGTGATCGGCGCCCGCGCATGACGTCCGTCGTCATCGTCGACGACCAGGACCTCATCCGCTCCGGCCTGTCGAGCCTGCTGTCGGTCCGAGGCATCGACGTCGTCGGCGAGGCCGCCGACGGACGCCGCGGCGTCGAGGTCGTGTCCGAGGTGCGCCCGGACGTCGTCCTCATGGACGTGCGGATGCCGCGCCTGGACGGGATCGCAGCCACCAAGGAGATCGTCCGCCGCCGCCTCGTCACCCGGGTCCTCGTCGTGACGACCTACGACCTCGACGAGTACGTCTACGGCGCGCTCCGGGCGGGAGCGGCCGGCTTCCTGCTCAAGTCGATCGCTCCCGAGCGCCTCGTCGCGGGGATCGAGACGGTCGCCGCGGGCGAAGCGCTGCTGGCGCCGGAACTGACCCGGCGCCTCATCGAGGAGTATGTCCAGCGCCCGCCGCCGGTTTCCGCAGTGCCGCAGGCACTGGCCTCGCTGACGTCGCGAGAGGTCGACGTGCTGCGGCTCATCGCGTCAGGCCTGTCCAACGCCGAGATCGCGGACCGTCTCGTCGTCTCGGAGGCGACCGTCAAGACCCACGTCAACCGGGTCTTCGCCAAGCTCGGCCTGCAGTCGCGCGCCCAGGCTGTCGTCGTGGCCTACGAATGCGGCCTCGTCGTCCCGGGCAACGCGCCCTCGGTCATGCCAAGCGCGCGCAATACCACGCCCTTGGCATGACCGGCCAGATTCCTTGCTGGTCTACCCGGTTGGGCTGGGCGGCGTGCCGAGATCCCCCGGCGGGCGTTCGGTTCCCGGTGCCTGGTCGGTGCCGGGCCGGTGGTCCGCGGCTTCGCCGCTGAGGATGTCGTGATGACCCGGGACGCTCTCGTCGGCCTCGGGGGCGTGCGCGGTCGGGCTTTCGGAGTTGAGCAGGTCGGCGAGCAACGGTCCGACGATGCGGCGGAAGGCGCGGCGCGGGCGGTGCCGGTCCAGGACCGCGACCTCCAGCTGGTCGGGGGTGAGGGTGCGCGGTGGCCCGCCGGCCGGATCCACGGCCAGGGCCTGCACGGCGAGGATGAGCGCGTCGCCCAGGGAGAGCCCCTCGCGCCAGCGCTCCCGCAGCCACTCCTCGGCCGGGCCGCTCGTGCCGCCCATGACGACGAACCCGCGCTGGTCGGAGACCGAGCCGTCGTAGGTGAGCCGGTAGATCTGGTCGTGCTCGGGCGCGTCGCCGACCTCGGCAACGCACAGCTCGATCTCGTATGGCTTGGGCTCCTGGGTGAAGACCGTCCCGAGCGTCTGCGCGTAGGCGTTGGCCAAACCCCGGGCGGTCACGTCGGAGCGGTCGTAGGAGTAGCCGCGCAAGTCGGCATAGCGGATGCCGGCCACCCGCAAGTTCTCGAACTCGTAGTACATGCCAACCGCGGCGAAGGCGATCCGGTCGTAGATCTCGGAGATCTTGCGCAGGCTCTGTGGGTTCTCGGCGACGAAGGCGATTCCGCGGTCATAGGCCAGGACGATGACCGACCGGCCCCGGGCAATGCCCTTGCGCGCATAGTCGGCCTTGTCCTTCATGAGCTGTTCGGGCGACACGTAGAACGGCATGCTCATCGCGCACCCCCCGGGTTGCCCTGGCGCTCAGCCACGATGGCCTCGCCAACGGTTGCGATCTGCTCCTCGGCCAGGAACCGCACACCATCGATGTCGACGAGAGCCACGGTGGGCCAGATCCGCCGCCCGATATCGGGTCCTCCGGTGGCCGAGTCGTCGTCGGCCGCGTCGTAGAGCGCCTCGAGGCAGACGCGGACGGTCGTGTCCTCGGTCATGTCGGGGCGCCACAGCTTCTTCAGCGCGCCGCGGGCGAAGACCGACCCGGAGCCGATCGAGTGGTGGTCCTTCTCCGGGTAGCAACCGCCGGTGACGTCGTAGGAGTAGATCCGTCCCCGACGCTCGTCGAGGTCGAAGCCTCCGAACACCGGAACGACCGCCAGCCCCTGCATCGCGAGGCTGAGGTTGCCCCTGATCATCGTGGCGAGGCGGTTGGCCTTGCCGTCGATGGACATCAGTGCGCCTTCGATCTTCTCGTAGTGCTCCAGCTCCACCTGGTACAGCTTGACCAGCTCGACGGCCACCCCCGCCGTGCCGGCGATGCCGACGAGGGAGTACTCGTCGGCGGCGAACACCTTCTCCATGTCGCGGTTGGCGATGAGGTTGCCCATGGTGGCTCGGCGGTCGCCCGCGAGCACCAGCCCCCCGGCATACTCAGCGGCGACGATCGTCGTGCCGTGCGGCGCGTCCACGGAGATGCCCGACGGCAGCGACCTGGCGCCCGGCAGCAGCGAAGGTGCCACCCCAGCAAGGAAGTCGGTGAACGAGGAGTTACCAGGACGCGTGTATGCCGTGGCCAGGCGTCCGTGGCCCTCCGAGCTTGCGGTCATCGGCTGGCCCCGGGCCGGACTGCGGCATCGGAGCACCCGGCGGCCCGATGGCTCACTGGCCGCCCTTCTGCACGAAGCTGCGCACGAACTCCTCTGCGTTGCTTTCCAGCACGCCGTCGATCTCGTCGAGCACGCTGTCGATGTCGTCGTCGAGCCCTTCCTTGCGCACCGTCACTTCAGGCGCGGCGTCCGGCGTGTCGTCCGGATCGCTTTCCCGACGCTGTGGTCGGCTCTGCTCCTTGCTAGCCATGGTTGCCTCCCGGTTGCTTTGGGGTTCTGCTCACAAGGTGCACCCCGCTGCGGGCGTAGATACCCAACCTAGTCTGCGCCTGCGTAGAGTTCACGCAGCAGGGTTGCCGCGTCGGGGCTGCGGGCGATGAGCTCGCCGACCTGGGCCCGTGTGCCGCGCTCCGGCTCCAGCATGGGCACCCGCTGCAGCGAGGCTTGGCCCGGCACGTCGAAGATCACCGAGTCCCATGATGCGGCGACGATGTCGGGGGCGTAGCGCTTGAGGCAGGTGCCCCGGAACCAGGCCCGGGTGTCCTCAGGCGGCTCCTTGACCGCCTTCTCCACCATTTCCTGCTCGATCAGCTCGGTGATGCGACCACCGGCCTTGAGCCGGTGGAAGACGCTCTTCTCCGGCCGCACGTCGCTCCACTGGATGTCCAGGGCGGCCAGGCGCGGCTCGGTCCAGGCCAGCCCGTCGCGGTCGCGGAAGCCCTGCAGCAGCCGCAGCTTGGCCACCCAGTCCACGTCGGCGGCGCAGCTCATCGGATCCTTCCCGAGGCGGGTCATGACGTCGGCCCACAGGGACATGACCTCGGCGGTCGCCTCGTCGGTCTCCCCGCGGCGGTCCAGGTGGGCGGCCACGAGGTCGTGATAGGTCCACAGCAGCTGCAGCGCCGTCATCGTGCGGCCATCGCGCAGCTGGACGTGCTGGTGCAGCGTCGGGTCGTGCGAGACCGCGTGCAGCGTCTGCACCGGCTGCATGAGGGTGAGGTCCTGATCGACCGCCCCGTCCTCGATGAGCCCCAGCACGAGGGCCGTGGTGCCCACCTTGAGCAGGTTGGCGACGTCGCACTGGTTGGCATCGCCGATGATGACGTGCAGCCGGCGGTAGTGGTCGGCGACCGCGTGCGGCTCGTCACGCGTGTTGATGATCGGGCGCTTGAGGGTCGTCTCCAAGCCGACCTCGGTCTCGAAGAAGTCTGCCCGCTGCGAGATCTGGTAGCCGGGCACCCGGGAGTCCTGGCCGATGCCGACTCGACCGGCGCCGCAGATGACCTGGCGCACGACGAAGAACGGCGTCAGGTGGCGCACGATGTCGGCGAAGGGGGTCTCGCGGCGCATGAGGTAGTTCTCGTGGGTGCCGTAGGACGCGCCCTTGCCGTCGGTGTTGTTCTTGTACAGGGCGACCGATGTCCGGGTCGGGTCGGGGCTGATCCGTCGCACCGCGTCGAGCATGACCGCCTCGCCGGCCCGGTCCCACCGCATGAGATCGCGGGGAGTGTTCACCTCCGGTGAGGAGTACTCCGGGTGGGCGTGGTCGACGTAGAAGCGCGCGCCGTTCGTGAGCACGACATTGGCCATCGTCGGGTCTTCGATGTCGGTGAGCTGGCTGGGGTCGGCCATCCCTCGGCCCAGCTCCCAGCCACGTGCGTCGCGCAGCGGCGCTTCGTCGGCGTAGTCCCATGAGGCCCGGCCCATGAGCACCCCGTTGGCCCGCGCGTATGCCGTGACGACCAGTCCCGACATGATCATCGGGCTCGCGCTCGGGTCGCCTGGGGACGAGATGCCGTACTCGGTCTCGATCCCCATCACCCGGCGCACACCCATGGAGTCCACCCTATGTTCGCCGCCGAACCGAACCGTCCTCGTGCGGGTCGATGTGATACCGGCTCGGACGTGGTCGGTTCCGAACGACGTGCCTTCCAACGCTGGGATGACATCCGGCCGTCTGGGCGCGCGGCCAGCGCATCGTGGCCTTGCTCGAGCAGCGCTGAACTATCAGTCACATCAGCCCCTTGAGTGACATTGCAATCACGAAATTCCGAAACCACCATCGGATCCCGTGATGATCTGGGAATTCGGTGGTTGGTATGCCGCTGCGTGACATCGAGGGCCAACGAGACCAGCGGGAGCCGTCGGCCGTGCCAGCTGCTGCCAGTTGTCCGTTGACAGGCAATGACGTGCACCAGCGCGGAAGAGCGCTCGTTTCACCTCCGTGCTCGGTTTCACCTCCGTTAATGTGGACGGCGGAGGTGAAGAGGTGCGGAAGAGCGCACGTTTTCACCTCCGTGCTCGGTTTCACCTCCGGTGACCCCGACGGCGGAGGTGCACGAGCGCGGAAGAACGCACACGTCAAGCTGCGCTGCTCGGTTCTTACCTGCAGCCCTTACTGCCGGCAGCCACTGTGGGCTCGTGGGTTGCCCAGAGGAGCCCGAACCCCAACGATGGGTGCATGACCTCCGACACCCAGGCCACAGCGATCGACCAGGGCGTGCTGGACGCGCTCGCCCATCCAACCGAACGCGACCTGGCAGCCCTGGACGCCTGGTGGCGCGCGAACAACTACCTCACGGTTGGTCAGATCTACCTCAAGGCCAATCCGCTGCTCGACAAACGAGGGCTGACCGCCGACGACATCAAGCCGCGGCTGCTCGGTCACTGGGGCACCAGCCCGGGCCTGGCGTTCATCTACGCGCATGCCTCGCGGCTCATCCGGCATACCGGCCAGCAGATGATCTACCTGGCCGGACCGGGGCACGGGGGCCCCGCCCTGGTCGCGGCCGGATACCTCGAAGGCACCTACACCGAGACCTACCCGCAGGTCACCCAGGACCGGACCGGGTTGGTCCGGCTGTTCCGGCAGTTCTCGGCACCGGGCGGCATCCCTTCGCACGCGTCGGTCACCACGCCTGGCTCGATTCACGTGGGCGGCGAGCTGGGCTACGCACTCATCCACGGCTTCGGAGCCGTCATGGACAACCCCGACCTCATCGCCCTGACCGTGGTCGGCGACGGCGAGGCCGAGACCGGTCCGCTCGAAGGCTCGTGGAAGGGCATCTCCTACATCAACCCCGCCCATGACGGGGCTGTGCTGCCGATCCTGCATCTCAACGGCGCCAAGATCGCCGGCCCAACGGTGCTGGCGCGCAAGCGGCCCGAAGAGGTCCGCCAGCTCTTCCAGGGCCACGGCTACGAGGTCATCGAGGTCGAAGGGGGCGACCTTCCCGGTATGCACCATCGCTTCGCCGAGGCGCTGGCGACGGCATACGGAAAGATCAAGGCGATCCAGGCGGCCTGGCGCGGCAGCGACGGGCCGCTCGACGTGGAGTACCCGCGTCCGCTCTGGCCGATGATCATCCTGCGCTCCCCCAAGGGCTGGACCGGCCCCCACGAGGTCGACGGCATCGTTGTGGAAGGCACCTGGCGCGCCCATCAGGTGCCGCTGGCCGGCGTCAAGGAGAACCCGGACCACCTGGCCATCCTCGAGTCTTGGTTGCGCTCCTACCGGCCCGGCGAGCTCTTCGACGACCTGGGCTGCCCGGTAGACCTGGTGCTCGCCAACAACCCCGAGGGCGACCTGCGGATGTCGGCGAGCCCGCACGCGAACGGCGGCGTGCTGACCAGGCCCCTGGATATGCCGGACATCGCCGACTACGAGGTCGACGTGCCCGAGCCGGCCCGCGTCAGGCACGAGTCCACCCGCGTGCTGGGCGAGCTGGCTCGCGACCTCTACCAGCGCAACCCGACGATGTTCCGCGTGTTCTGCCCCGACGAGACCAACTCCAACCGGCTCGGCGCCGTCTTCGACGTGAGCGAGCGCGCCTTCTTGGAGCGGGTCACCCCCGAGGATGTCAAGATCGGCCCCAACGGGCGGGTCATGGAGGTGCTCTCCGAGCACAACTGCCACGGCTGGCTCGAGGGGTACACGCTCAGCGGGCGGCACGGGCTGTTCGCGACCTATGAGGCGTTCTCCATGGTCAGCGCCTCTCAGACCATCCAGCACGCCAAATGGCTCGAGGAGGCCAGCCATCTGGCCTGGCGCGCCAAGGTGCCCAGCCTCAACATCTTGTTGACGTCAACCGCCTGGCGCAACGACCACAACGGCTTTTCCCACCAGGGCCCGGGCCTGATCAACAATGTGCTGCAGCACCGCGGTGACGTGGCGCGGATCTACCTTCCGCCGGACGCCAACTGCCTGCTGTCGGTGGCGCGGCACGCCTTCACTTCCCGGTCGCACGTGAACCTCAGCGTCATCGACAAGCAGCCGCAGCTGCAGTACCTCACCCTCGAGCAGGCGAACCTCCACTGCGCTCGCGGCGCGGCCATCTGGGACTGGGCCGGCAACGAGGACCGGGCCTCCGACGAGGAGCCGGACATCGTCCTGGGCTGCGCCGGCGACGTGGTCACCATGGAGACGGTGGCTGCCGCTGCGATCCTGCGCGAGCGACTGCCTCGGCTTCGCTTCCGCGTCGTCAACGTGGTCAACATCATGACCATGGCCCGTCCCAAGGACCACCCCAACGGCATGTCCGAGATTCGCTTCACCGAGCTGTTCACCGACACCCAGGACGTCGTGTTCTCGTTCCACGGCTACCCGGGGGCGATCCACCAGCTGGTCCACGGCCGCCCCGAAGCCGACCGGTTCCACTGCCGCGGGTTCATCGAGCAGGGCACGACGACGACGCCGTTCGACATGGTCGTTCGCAACGAGGCGTCGCGCTATCACCTGGTCATGGACGCCATCAACAACAGCAAGCGCAAGCCGCGGGGCGCGGATCGGCTCAAGCAGTGGTGCGAGGCGCAGCTGCGGCAGCATCGCGAGTACATCTGCGAGCACCTGGAGGACATGCCCGAGGTGCGCGACTGGGTGCGCCAGGACCCGGGAATGGAGTCGACGGGAGCGTCCCGGACCGTGTGACGAGAGCGCTGCGCGTGGGGCGAGTGTGACCGAGCCCGCGTGACCTGGCCGAGACGCACGCAACCGGGATTGGCAGACTAAACGGCATGAGTCACACTGGCCCGCGGACCCGGATGATCCGGCGCCGGATGCCGCTGCGCACCCGGATCGTCAGCTGGCTTGCGGAGTGGGTATCGGAGCGGCGCATCATCGACCTCACCCCCGAGAACCTCGAGTACCTTCGGTCGTTGACCTTTCCGGCTCGAGCGCCGTTCACCTGGCTGACCGGCCGGATCTCCAGCCAGGTGGACATCTGGAACACGTCGTTCGTCACCCGGGACGGCGCAGACCGTCCGGTGCGGGTCTATCGGCCCCGCGGGGTCGGCCCGCATCCGCTCATCGTGCGCTTCTATGGCAGCGGCTTCGTTCAAGGGAACCTGACATCCTTCGACCCGTTCTGTTCCACGCTCGCCGAGGAGGTCCCGGCAGTCATCCTGTCCGTCGACTACCGGCTGGCCCCCGAACACCGGGCGCCCCAGGCTGCCCTGGATGCCATCGATGCCATCCGGTGGGCCCCGAGCGTCGCCCCTGACTGCAACGCGGACCCCACGCGCCTCGCGGTCTGCGGCGACAGTGCCGGAGGCAACCTCGCCGCCGTGGCCACGCAGGTCATCCGCGACGAGGGCGGCCCACACATCAGCCATCAGGCGCTCATCTACCCCGGGGTCGACCTGAGCATGTCGTTCCCTTCGATCCGGGCAAGGGCTAAGGGACCCATGCTCACCGAGCCCGTCTTGCGGGTCTTCACGGAAAGCTACGTGGGCCCGGAAGCCGACCCGCGCGACCCACTGATCTCCCCGTACTGGCGCGAGGACCTTTCCGGCCTGCCGCCGGCGCTGGTGCAGACGGCCGATCTGGACCCCTTGCGAGACGAGGGCCTCGCGTATGCCGGGCGGCTGGCCGAAGCGGGCGTACCGGTGCGGGCCACCAACTACCTGGGATCGGTGCACGGGTTCATCAGCTTTCCCGGCGCGTCCCTCGCCGCAGCCCAGGCCCTGCTGGACCTTGTCACGGAACTCCGTCGCCACCTGGTGCCCCACGCCCAGTTTGCCCTCGACTAGGGTTTGGGCTAGCCGCCGGCGGCGAGGGGAGATGTGAACGTGTCCGACGTCGTCGTCTTCTCGGGGTCGGCGCACCCGGCCCTGGCCCGCCGAATCACCCAGCACCTCGGCGTGCGCCTGTCCGAACTGGACATCAAGCGGTTCAGCAACGACTGTCTGCAGGTCCAGCTGCTGGCCAACTGCCGCCAACGCGACGTCTACCTCATCCAGCCCTTGGTGCCGCCGACCCAGGAGCATCTCATGGAGCTGCTGCTCATGGTCGACGCGGCCCGTGGCGCCTCCGCTGCGCAGATCACCGCCGTCATTCCGCACTACGCCTACGCTCGCTCCGACAAGAAGGACGCCTCACGCATCTCGCTCGGTGGCCGGCTGGTCGCCGACCTGCTGGTCACCGCGGGTGTGCACCGGGTCCTCACGATGGCGTTGCACGCCCCGCAGGTCCATGGCTTCTTCTCCGTGCCGGTCGACCACCTCACCGCCATCGGCATCCTGGCCGATCATTACCGCGACCTGAACCTGACCGGCAGCATCGTCGTCTCCCCCGACCTCGGCAACGCCAAGACCGCGACCCTGTTCGCCCGCTTGCTCAATCTGCCGGTGGCCGCGGGGAGCAAGGTGCGCAAGAGCGACGAGGAGGTCGTCATCGAGGCAATCGTGGGCGACGTCTCCGGCAAGCGGGCCATCGTCATGGACGATGAGATCGTCACCGGGGGCTCGATCCTGCAGCTGCTGGACAAGCTCGAGGAGGCGGGCTGCGTGGAGGCCTCCATCGCGTGCACGCACGGGCTGTTCACCGGGCGGGCGGTCGAACGGCTACGCGGGCACCCGATGATCCGCGAGGCGGTCTCCACCGACACGGTGCCGCCTCCGCTGGCCTGGCCCGAGCTCGAGGTCCGCAGCGTCGCCGAGCTGTTCGCCGAAGCCATCTCACGTGTCCACCAAGGTAAGTCGGTGTCCAAGCTCTTCGAAGGGGTCGACCCGACACACGCACCGCCGCAGCCTCGCCTGCCGTTCGAGCAGATGGCGGCTACCCTGCCGTCATTGTGAACGACTCGCCAGTGCCCTCACCCTCCCGACCCACCCGGGCGAGCGGAATCGGTATGCCGGTCGCCGCGCTTCTCGATGTGGTGTGCGTCCTCGTGTTCGCAGCGGTAGGACGCGCGAGCCACGCCGAGGGCGACCCTGTCACCGGCGCACTGGGCACTGCCCTGCCGTTCCTGGTCGGCGGCGCAGCGGGATGGGCGCTGGTGCGATGGCGTTCGGGCTGCTGGCCGCTCACCTTCGGCACCGGCATACCGGTGTGGTTCTGCACGCTCGTCGTGGGAATGGCGCTGCGGGTCGTGACCGGCGCCGGCACGGCGCTGACCTTCGTCCTCGTCGCCGGTGTGGTCCAGGCGGTCCTGCTGTTGGGCTGGCGCCTGGTCGCCGAGCGGCTTGGTCGGCGCGCGGTCTGACGTCGTGCTGGTTCGGGCCGCCCGGGAGCGCGACGTACCGGCCATTGCCGGCATCTATGGCGAGGCAGTGCGCACATCAGTAGCGACGTTCGACACCACTGAGCCGGAGCACGCGTACTGGCTTGCGAAGACCGCATCGACGGAGCCGGGCGACCACGTCCTCGTCGCGGAAGAGGGGCCGTCGCGGGTGGTCGGGTTCGCCTACTCCAGCGCCTACCGTGGACGACCTGGGTATGCCGGCACACGCGAGACGACGGTGTACCTGGACGCGGATGCCCGAGGCCAGGGGATCGGCCGGGCCCTGTATGACGAGCTGCTGCGGCTCATGACCGATGACGGCGTTCATCTCGCCGTGGCGGTGGTGGCGCTACCCAATCCGGCCAGCCTGCCGCTGCACCGCTCAGTCGGCTTCGTCGAGGTCGGGACGATGCACGAGGTCGGGTTCAAGTTCGGTCGCTGGGTGGACACCCTGTGGCTGGAGCGCCGAATGGCGCCGTACACCTAGACCAGACCAGCGACCGCAGACCGTCCGGCACCTCAAGCCTGTCGACATGAAGACGCCGCTGGCGTCGACTTCAGGAGCCGATGGACAGAGGAATGAGGCTTGCCGCGGACAGTCCATCCAGAGCCGCGTGCATCGCGATGGCTGCTACCAGGTTCGATGTCCGCAGAACGGTCCACCCCAGCAGCAGGCCACCGACGAAGCTGGTGAGCAGGCTCGCGACCACCTTGGTGACGTCGGCGCCCAGCACGTACGGCAGGTGATAGACAGCGAACACCAGCGCGGACAACAGCACCGCGCTGAGGGGTCGGCAACCGAGGCGAAGCATGGAACGCAGCAAGAACCCCCGGAAGAAGACCTCCTCGGTGGTCGCCGCAGTGACCACAAGCAGGACCAGCGCCAGCGGATAGGTGAGGACGAGGTTGAGCCCGAAGGCGTGCCCGTCCACGCTTGTGCCGATGAGCAGCAGCGGACTGAGCAAAGCTCCCAATGCGAAGGCCCTACCAACTCCGCTCCAGAGCCGGTTGCGGCTCAGCCACAGGTAGGCGCCCGCCGTCGGGCCTGGCTGAACTGCCCGGTACAGCAGGCCTGGGCCGACCACGAAGCCGACCCAATGCGCGAAGTCCCCGAGGCCGAAGGCAGCGCTCAGGCCGAGGTAGATTGCGGCATACCCGCAAAGGATGGACTCGAACCTGAAATGGGTGAGGAACCGTTGTGCTGCATCGTTACTCATGGCGCAGCACGCTCGCTGGGGATGCTGTGACCGCCGGTAGGGCTGCTGCCATGGCGATCATGACGAGGACAACGATCCCGAACGCTATTCCGCCGACAGCCAACGGGTCCAGCACCGGTGATATGCCGGCGAGCGCCGCCCCTACCACGTAGGTGCCCAGGCCGACAAGCATCCCGATGGTGCCGCCGATGAGGTTCCCGGCGGCTTGCTCGGCGAGCAGCAAAGCAGCGGATTTCCCCCGAGTCGCCCCCACTGCGCGAAGGATGCCAAGCTGGCGTCGTCTGGTCAGCACGGAGGTTGCGATGGTGCTTGCCATGACCAGTGCGGCGGCGGCGCAGCTGATGGCAAGGGCGATCGTGACGAACGTCCGTAGGCCATCGACCAACTGATCAGCAGAGGACAGCAGCTCGGTTGACGAGTACACGACGGCTTGCGGAGCGTGTATCCGGATCTGCTGCGCCGTTCGGTCAGGGTCTTGAGTCTGGATGAACAAGGTCTGGCCGGCTTGCGGCGCCAGCTGTCTGAGCAGGCTGTCGCCGACGAGTGCGGCATGGCCGGTGACAGCCTGCCGGCGCTCGAGCCCGGCCAGGGTGAACGTTGCCGTCCCGCCCCCGGTGAACGTCACGGAGAGCCGGTCACCGACGTCGAGTCCGAGGGCTTCGGCGACCGGTGCCGACAGCACCATGTCGTCCTGTGCCATCAGCGCCGTGCCAGCGGTCACCTCGATCGGTGGATCATGCGCCGGGTCGAATCCCTGCACCTGCAGACGTCCACCCTCCAGGAGCTGCTGCGCCACGGCGTTCTGCGTCAGCACCGCAGTCAGCAGGTCTGTAGCGGGCTGACCGTTGACCTCCTCCACTGCGGCCTCGGCCGCCTGCACGCCGCGCGTCGCGGTCACCCCGTTGGCGCCGGGTCGAGTCGCCTCCTCGGCGTTTCGGTAGCCAGCCGGGGACGTCACCAGCACATCCCAGCCAAGGGAGTGGTCGGCGGTGGTCACGAGTGACTGCTTCACACTCGTGCCGAGCAGCAGCCCGAGCGTGGCAAGTGCGACACAGACGCTAGCCAGGGCGACGACACGGTCATTGTGGTTGGACGAGTCGGCGAGGTTACCCAGGACGAGCTTCGAGGTAGCACGCCGTGTCGGCAGCGACCCCAGCAACCTGAGGCCAAGATAGGCCAGGCCCTGAACGGC
The DNA here is from genome assembly GCA_044867305.1 of Dermatophilaceae bacterium. Lineage (GTDB taxonomy): Bacteria > Actinomycetota > Actinomycetes > Actinomycetales > Dermatophilaceae > Phosphoribacter. The sequence continues at coordinate 579 of JBIOUP010000089.1, read as the reverse complement.
AGCAATGAAGATCAGGAAGGCCATCGGGATTTGCAGGTTGGACGTGCTCCCGGTGACCGCGACGGTCAAGACGGCAACGCAGACGACCATCCACGCCGGACGCAGGATCCGCCATCGGGCTGGGGTGGCTGCCTGCGCACCGTCACGCAGTTTGGCCCATGGGCTGCTGCCCTGCTGCGCCATGATCGCCGCGATGCTGAACATCGCCGTGATCAGCGCGCCAACCAGCGGACCGATGAGAACCGGCGCAGCCGCGACCTGGGGATCTTCGAGCGGCAAGCCCAGGAAGGCCGCCGCGGAGGCAAAGAGCCCGCCGCCAAGCGCTGTACCGAGCAGGCCGCCGACTGCCCCACCCGCCAGGCCCATTATGCCCATCTGTGCCAGGAAGACGGTGACTACACGCGCGGGGGTAAGCCCCACGCTCAGCAGAATCCCGAATTCGTGCCGTCGTCTGCGGGCCTCCAGCTCGGCGATGGCGCCCACCGCGATGCCAGTGAGCACGATCGTGCTCACCGATAGAACGAGCATGGTATTGACGAACGTTCTGACCCGCTCAGCTGTGTCGGCAACGACCTTGGC
>JBIOUP010000088.1:0-8667 GCA_044867305.1 Dermatophilaceae bacterium | reverse complement strand
GTGTCCAGGTCGGTGCCACCCGGGTTCACTGCGGTAGCGGGGCCAGCGTCGGGCAGTAGGCTGGCAACTTCGACCCAAACCCCCAGCGGTGCGTCGGCGGGTGGGGGAGGGCCGCCGATGGTTCTGGTCCATGTTGTGGGAGAGGTGGCCAGCCCCGGGGTGGTGACCGTGAGCGCGGGCAGCCGGGTGGCCGACGCGGTAGCGAAGGCAGGCGGCGCCCTGCCTTCCGCCGACCTGGAGAGGGTGAACCTCGCTCGGGTCGTGGTCGATGGCGAGCAGGTGCATCTGCCGGCGCCCGGAGAGCCGCTGCTGCCGGGCTCCGGCGGTGTGGCTGGGGCCTCGGGGCCTGCGGCCGATGCCGGTAGCGCGGGCGCTGCTGGCGCGCCGGTCAACCTCAACACCGCGGACGTGGCCGCTCTGGACACGCTGCCCGGCGTCGGTCCGGTTCTCGCGCAGCGGATCGTCCAATGGCGCCAGGAGCACGGACGGTTCACCAGCGTGGATGAGCTGAATGAGGTGAGCGGAATCGGGGACAAGCTGTTCGCCCAGCTCAGGACCAGGGTCACCGTGTGACGGCCTCCCCCGACATGCGCCTGCTCGTGCCTGCGCTGGGCGCGTGGGCCCTGCTGCTCGGATTGCTGTGGGCCGGTGCTCCGGCCAGCGCATCGGCGGCCCTGGCGGTTCTCGGTGTCGGTGCGGGCGGCGTGGCTGTGGTGTCCCGGCGGTTTGGGTCCGGGCTGTGGCGGCTGGTCGGCCTCAGCGGTGCAGTGAGTGCGCTGGTGCTCACTGCGCTGGCCGGGCAGCTGGCGCTGCGCGCCGCAGGGACTCTGGACGAGCTGGCCTCGGCGGCGGCCACCGTCGTCATCGAGGGCACCGTCGACTCCGACCCCCGTCCGCTGGCGCCCAAGCCGGGTCGCCGGGTGGACGCGTCGCTCGTTGTCACGCAGCTGCGGGCCGAACGGGTAACCGGCCGTGGCAGCACAAGCGACCTGTCCGCCCCGGTGCTCGTTCTCGGCGACCAGTCCTGGCTGAGTGTGCAGTGGCAGCAGCGAGTTCGCGTCGCAGGACGCCTCGGCGCCACCGAGGCAGGTGACCCAGCGATCGCGGTGTTACGCCCCAACAGCGAGCCCGTCGTGCTCTCCCCGGCCGGACCGGTTGCCGACGCAGCGGCTGTGGTGCGGGGGCGCTTCCGCGAGGCAACCTCAGGGCTGCCAGCCGACGCGGCGGGCCTGCTTCCCGCGCTCGTGGTCGGGGACCGGTCGGCGACTCCAGATGATCTCACCCAGGCCATGCTGGCCACCGGGATGACCCACCTGTCGGCCGTGAGCGGCGCCAACATCGCCATCGTCGCCGCGAGTGCGCTCGCCGTTTGCCGGGCCCTGCGGGTCCGTCGACGGTGGCGGCCACCGGCGGTTGGGCTGCTCATCCTCGCTTTCATCGTCCTCGCGCGCCCCGAACCGAGCGTTTTGCGCGCCGCCGTCATGGGTCTGATCGGGCTGCTCGGGCTCGGCGCCTCCCGACACCGGCTCGGGTTGCCCGCGCTGGCGGCGGCCGTCGTGATCCTGCTGTGCTGGGACCCCTGGTTGGCGCGGTCCTATGGCTTCGCCTTGTCGGTGGTGGCCACGCTCGGGCTGCTGCTGCTCGTCGCGCCCATCCAGTCCCGCCTTGTCGGCGCCCTTCCGGCGCGGCTGCGCACCTGCGCCAGCGTCATCGCTGTGCCGGTGGCGGCGCAGCTCATGTGCGCTCCCGTCCTGGTCCTGCTGCAGAGCTCGGTGTCCATCGTTGCGGTCCCGGCCAACCTGCTGGCCGCTCCGCTAGTCGCCCCAGCCACGGTGAGCGGAGTGCTCGTGCTGCTCACCGCGCTTGTCTGGCCGGGGCTTGCCGCGGCGCTCGCGTGGGTCGGTGCGCTGCCGACCCTACTCATCGCTCAAGTCGCCCGGACCGGCGCCCAGGTGCCGTTCGGGACCATGCCGTGGCCAGGCGGTCCACAGGGAGCCCTCCTGCTCGGCGCGCTCACCGTCTCGGCGGTCCTGGCCGGACCATGGCTGGCCCACCATGCTCGCCGCCGTCCGGTGGCCGTACTCGGATGCGCGGTCATCGCGCTCGGCTCGACGTGGCCAACAGGCGACGCCGGCTGGCCGCTGCCGGACTGGCAGGTCGCCATGTGCGACGTGGGACAGGGCGATGCCATCGTTCTGGCGACCGCGCCGGGTCACGCGGTGCTGGTGGACGCCGGCCCCGACTCGGCTGCGGTTGAGGGGTGCCTCAGCCGGCTCGGGGTCGCCGCGCTCGACGCGGTCGTGCTGACGCACTTCCACGCTGACCATGTCGACGGCCTGCCAGGTGTGCTGCACGGGCGGCGCGTGCCGGAGCTGCTCACCTCTCCGGTCGCCGAGCCACCCGAGCAGGCGGGAGAGGTCCTGCGTCGGGCCGCGCTCGCCGGTGTGCCGGTCTCCCCGCTGTATGCCGGCGACGTGCTGCAGTGGGGCGCCGTGCGCGCCCAGGTGTGGTGGCCGGCTCGGGTCGTGCGCAGCGGGTCGGTGCCGAACAATGCCTCGGTCGTGCTGGCCGCGGAAGTCTCGGGCTTACGGGTGCTGCTGCTCGGTGATGTCGAGCGCGAGGCGGCCCAGCAGGTCGAGGCGACCCTACGCACCGACCCAGCGTGGTCGGGGCACGTCGACGTCGTCAAGGTCGCTCACCACGGCTCGGCCAACCGGGACGACCGGCTGTACGAACTGGCTCACCCGGCCGTGGCCCTCGTCAGCGTCGGCGTCGACAATGACTATGGCCACCCCGCGGCCTCAACCCTGCAGGAGCTGGCCCGGCTGGGGTCTCGTGTGCTGCGCACTGACCTGGAGGGCGACGTGGCGATCCGCTTGGGACCCGAGCGCACGCTCGCCGTGGCCGCGCGTGGCCGCTGAAGGCGGTTGCTACCAAGGAAGGGCGGCGTGCCGCATTGTGGTGCGCCGCGGCTGTGGTGTCAGCTCATGCAGTCCAGGCAGGGCTGCGGCGGCACCAGGCCGACGCGTATCAGCCGGGAGTAGAACAGGCACCCTGCGCAGAACCCGGCGAACGCCTCCAGCGCGGAGAAAACGATCATGATCGTGCCGAGTGCGAACAGGACGGTTGTCGCCGCCGGCGAACCCCCCATCGAGGCGACCACCCCCATGAGAAACGCGCCGGCGGTGAGCAGCGCGGCGAGCATGGCGGCGAAGCGCTTGGGTGCACCTGCCGTGGGCCGGGGCAGCGCGCCAAACCTTGGACGCAGCCAACGGACGGCGATCTGCGACAACGGGCTCAACGACGGCCCGTACGCGGCGCGCAGCATGAAATCGGCGGCCAGCACGGCATACAGCCACCACCGTCCCGCGACCAGCGCGACGAGGGCGATGCCGAGGACCAACGCGGCAACCACGCGGACCGACACGCCGTCGAGGACGTCAGGGAAGCCAAACCGGGGCATCGGGAGATGATGCCGCACCAAATGCGGCGCTAGCCAAGCGGGGTCCGCGATGTGGAACGGTGGTCGATCTGGCGCGAAGGAGTCGACCGCCGGCGTGGGAACGGGTCGGTGCGGTCTCGGAAGGTGCGATAGACGCGCCCGTTGACCGTCCGACACGAGGTCGCCGTTGCGTGGCCATGGTTACCGGCTGGATGACCGTAGCGCGAATCCAGGGTGGGAAGGCCGTGACGGCCCCACGTTAACCGCTGTATACCCTGCATGCATGAGGCAGGCTGGCGGACATGCGACCTGAGGAAATCGCCCGAGCCGTGCGACGGTCGATCCGGGAGCGGATCTTCTCCCCGGGGCAGGTGCTCAACCAGGACGAGCTGGCTCGGCAGTACGGCGTGAGCCGGATCCCGCTGCGCGAGGCACTGCGCACACTCGCCGGAGAGGGGCTCATCGTCATCAACCCGGGCATGGGTGCGGTCGTCACGGAGCTGGACCCCGACGAGGTCGACGAGCTGTACGGGCTGCGGCTGCTGCTGGAGCCGTCGCTGGCTGAGCCGATTCTCGATCACGTCGGGCGCCGGGACATCGCCGACCTGGCCGGCCTCGTCGAGCGGCTGGATGCGGCGTCCGACGAATCCGGAGAGGACTGGTCCTCGGCGCTCTACGCCTTCCACCGGCGCCTGTTCGAGCTGTCCGGGCGCCGGCATACCGTCCGCCTCGTCGTGCAGGTGCTCAACCTCGTCGAGCCCTACGCCCGCCTGCACGCGCAGGAGTCCGGCAACCGCGGTGAGCTCACCAAGCTGTGCCGGGCCATGATCGCCGAGCTCGAGGCCGGCGACAGCCGCCAGCTTCGCGGGTTGCTGGAGCGGTCGATCACGACGACGCGCGAAACGCTCGTCGGTTAGCGCGCCGTCGGGCGCCGGAGCGTCCGCTCGGCGCGCCAGCCGACCGCTCGCCCACGTCACGGACCGCCCAGCCCCACAGCGGGCCCTTCCTCGCCATCGTGCTGCTTGCGCCTTGGCTGGCGGACGAGCGCTGCATACAGTGAATAATCTTTATCGGCCACGTGCGGAGGTGGTGTCAGTGACGATTCGTCGAAAGGCAGCAACAGCAGCGGTCATGGGCTGTGCGCTCGCCCTCGCAGCATGCGGGTCCAAGGGCGAGGCCAGCTCTGGGTCAACCGGATCGGACACGCTCGTCCTGGGAGCGGCGGTGTCGCTCACCGGCAAGACCGCCCGTGAGGGCGTGTTGACCCAGGAGGGCTACATCCTGTGCCAGGAGCGGATCAACTCCAAGGGCGGGATCAAGGTGGGGGACAAGACCCTCAAGCTCGACATCAAGTACCAGGACGACACGTCCAAGCCCGACACGGCCGCACAGCTGGTCGACCAGTTCAACGACCAAGGCGTCAAGCTCATCCTCGGCTCCTACGGCTCGGCCAACACCGAGGCCCAGGCCGCCGTCATCGAGCGAAACGGGCAGGTCATGGTCGACTCGTCCGGCGCGGACGACGCGATCTTCTCCAAGGGCTACAAGCGCACCTTCGCCGTGCTGTCACCGGCAACGGAGTATGCCGCCTCGATCGTCAAGGCGATCGCCGAGCTGGCCAACCCCAAGCCCACGACGATCGTCTTCCTCTCGGCCGACGACGGCTTCTCCAAGCGGGCGACCGACGGCGGGGTCGCAGCCGCCCAGAAGGCGGGCATGACCGTCCAGGAGACCCAGTACTTCCCCAACGGCGCAACGGACGTCAGCTCGGCCCTGAACAAGGCCAAGGGCGGCAACCCGGACGTCATCATCGGCTCGGTGCACCTGGCCGAAGGGGTCGCCATCGTCAAGCAGGCCAAGGAGCTCGGCGTCAAGCCCAAGGGCTTCGGCGAGACCGTCGCCCCGCCCACGCCCGACTTCGCCAAGACCCTCGGCCCGCTCGCCGAAGGCGTCCTCGGCTCCAGTCAGTGGACCAAGTCGCAGGCCGGCAAGGACGAGTACTTCGGCACGGCGGCCCAGTACGACAACGACATCAAGGCCCGGTTCGGCCACGCGGCGGAGTACCACGACGCCGAAGCCACCGCCGCCTGCATGGCCCTGGCGCTAGCGGCCCAGAAGGCCGGCACAACCGAGCCGAACAAGGTCCGCGACGCGCTCGCGGCCCTCGACACCGACACCTTCTTCGGTCGGGTCCGCTTCGACAGCAACGGGCAGAACACCTACAAGCCCATGGCCGTGATCCAGATCCACAACGGCCTGCCGATATCGGTCTGGCCGAAGGACTCTGCCGAGGCGCCCATGGTGTGGCCAGGTAACGCGTCGTGACCGGGCTGGTCCAGGCCACGCTGTACGGCCTGCTCCAGGGCGGTCTGCTCGCGCTCATCGCGGTCGGCTTCTCACTGGTGTGGGGCGTGATGAACGTCGTCAACCTCGCCCACGGCGCGTTCGTCGTCCTCGGTGCCTACACGGCATACCTGCTCAACGACTCGATCGGGCTCGACCCCTTCCTCGGGATGTTCGTCTCGGCCGCGGTCCTGTTCCTCTTCGGGTATGCCGTGCAGCGCCTGCTCATCAACCTCGTGGTCAACGGGCCGATCTTCATCACCCTGCTGCTGACGTTCGGGCTGGAGCTGCTGCTGGTCCAAGGCATGAACCTCTTCTTCACCGCCAACTACCAGAGCATCCAGACCTCGTATGCCGGTAACAGCCTCAGCGTCGGCGCGGTGCAGGTGCCGTTCGGGCGGCTGCTTTCCTTCGGGCTGGCCATCGCGGTCACCCTCGCGCTCGTCGCCACGATGACCCGCACTCGGATGGGCCTGTCCATCATGGCTACCGGCATGGACCGGGGGGCGGCCCGGCTCATGGGCATCCGGGCGCGGCACGTCTACGCGCTGACGTTCGGCATCGCGGCCGGCCTGGCGGGGATGGCGGGAGCGATGGTTGGTACGGTCGGGACCTTCAACCCGGCGGCGTCGGGCAGTTTCACCCTGCTGTCCTTCGTCATCGCCGTCCTCGGCGGGCTGGGCAACATGTACGGCGCGCTCGTCGGCGGGCTGCTCATGGGGCTCGTCCAAGCCTGGAGCGGCTATTTCCTGCCCGGCACGTGGGTCAACGCCCTCGCGTTCCTGCTGCTCGTGGTCGTGCTCATATTCCGGCCCTCGGGGTTGGTCGGCAAGCAGTTCTACGCCGCGCGGGTGGAGGTCGGATGACCACCAAGGAGACGGCCCCGGTCCCGGAGGTCGCCCAGCCGGCCACGGCGTCGGCGCGCACCGCCCGGTGGCGCCCCATGCTGCCGTGGGCGGTCGGCGTCCTCGCCGTCCTGGCCGCGATCGGCTTGCAGACCCAGTTGTACAGCGGCCAGGTCCGCACCGTGTCGGCGATCTTCATGTTCGTCGCGCTGGCGCAGGCCTGGAACCTGCTCGGCGGCTTCGCCGGCTACGCCTCCTTCGGCCAGGTCGTGTTCTTCGGGTTGGGCGGCTACCTCACCGCTGTGACCATGACGCACCTGGGCTGGACGTTCTGGATGGCGCTCGTGGCCGGCGGGATTGTCGCCGGGCTCTTCGGGGCCCTCATCGGTATGCCGTTGCTGCGCCTACGCGGCCACTACTTCGCCATCGCGACGCTGGGTGTCGCCGAGGGGGTCCGCGAGGTCATCATCAACGTGCCGGCGCTGACCGGTGGCGGCGGGGGCATCACCATCCCCACCGTGGGGAACGCGGCCACCACGGCATACCTGGGCAACGACGGGTTCTACTCGCTCTTCCTCGCTCTGGCCGTCCTCGCCGTCCTTGCTGCCGGTCTCATCTCGCGCAACAAGATGGGCTACGCCCTGCGGGCCATCCACCAGGACGAGGACGCCGCCGCAGCGGTCGGCATCAACACGACGCGCGTCAAGGTGCTCACCTTCGCCTTGTCCGGCCTGCTTACCGGGCTGGTCGGCGCCACGTACGCGTTCCAGCAGGTGACCATCTACCCGGAGCGGCTCTTCGACGTCGAGATCACGGTGCTCATGGTGGTCATGGTCGTCATCGGGGGCAGCGGCACCGTCCTGGGCCCACTGGTTGGAGCGGTCCTTTTGCAGTTCCTCTCCGAGTGGCTGCGGCAGAACTACACGACGGTGCACAGCCTGCTGCTCGGGGCGATGATCATCGTCGCGGTCATCCTGCTGCCGCAGGGGCTGGTCAACTACGTCAGGGAGGCCCGCCGCAGCCGGGAGTGGTCGTTGCTGGCGAACGTGCGCAGGTACCGGCTATGACCGAGACTCCGGTCCTGGAGACCCGCGACCTCGGCATCCACTTCGGCGGGCTGCGCGCCGTCGACGGGCTGTCGCTGCAGGTGCCTGCGGGAGAGACGCTGGGGGTGATCGGCCCCAACGGGTCAGGCAAGAGCACGTTCATCAACCTGGTCACCGGCCACCTACGCCCGACGACCGGATCGGTCCTCATCGACGGCACCGACCTCACCGGTGCCCGGCCCTGGGTCATCGCCAAGGCACGGGTCGCGCGGACCTTCCAAATCGTCAAACCGTTCCGCGGCATGACGGTCCGCGAGAACGTCGCCATCGGCATCGTCTACGGACAGGACGGCATAAGGCGGATGCCCGCGGCGCTCACCGCCGCTGACGAGGTGCTCGCCGATGTCGGCCTCGAGGCAGCAGCGGACCGGGCACCCGGCGAGCTCACCGTCGCCGACGCCCGGCGGCTGGAGTTCGCCAAGGCACTAGCGCTGCGGCCCCGCCTGCTGCTGCTGGACGAGGTCATGGCGGGCTTGCGGCCGACCGAGATCGAGCCGTCGCTCGCCCTCATCCACCGGCTCAAGGAGCAGGGCATCACCATCATCGTCGTCGAACACGTGATGAAGGCCATCCTCGCGGTGAGCGACCGCGTTCTCGTCCTCAACGCCGGCAAGATGCTGACCGAGGGCGCCCCCCGAGACGTCCTGTCCGACCCGAGGGTCATCGAGGCCTACCTCGGTCACCGGTACGCGCGCCGGCACGAAGGCGACGAAGCGCGTGCGGGAGGTGCCCACGATGCTTGAGGTGAGCGGTCTGGGTGCGGGCTACGGACGGGTCCAGGTCCTTTGGGACGTCGACCTGCAAGTGCGGGCCAACGAGATCGTCGCCTTGGTGGGCCCCAACGGCGCCGGCAAGACCTCGTTGCTGCGAGCGCTCTCCGGGATGATCGACATTCGGGAGGGAACGGCGTCGTTCCTGGGCACTGAGCTCA
>JBIOUP010000087.1:0-8193 GCA_044867305.1 Dermatophilaceae bacterium | reverse complement strand
GTCCAGCAATGGACGGGCCACTGGGGCAGCTGGCCCGCCTGGTGGTCGGTGCCGCGCTCCCCGGCCCGTCCGAGGTCGCCTCGTGAGCGTCACGTCGAGGGTCTGGGAGCACATCCGCTCGGGCCAGCCGCCCGACCCGACAACGGTCAGCAGCGTTGCCTTCGCCGAGCGCGCGGTCCTGGGCGAGCACGGCCGCCAAGAGCTGACGGCGCGGATGGCATCGGCGGTGCTCGGGGCCGGCCCCTTGGACCCCTTCCTCTCTGAACCGGATGTCACTGATGTCGCCGTGAATGGCGACGGCAGCGTGTGGGTCGACCGGGGCGACGGCATGCATCGGGCCCCCCTGACGCTGACCGAGCAGCAGACTCGGACGCTCGCCCTGCGCCTCGCGGCCCAGGCGGGGCGTCGCCTCGACGAGACGGCGGCATACGTCGACGGGCTGCTGCCCTCAGGGGTGAGGTTGCACGCCATCCTGCCCCCACTGGTTCCTGGCGGCACCCATGTGACCCTGCGCGTGCCGTCTCGCATGGGCCGGTCCCTGGCTGACCTGCAGGCTCACGGGTCCCTCGCACCCGGCTGGGCGGACGTGCTGGCCGGGCTGGTCGAGCGGCGGGTCTCGTTCCTTGTCACCGGCGGCACCGGTGCGGGGAAGACCACCCTCTTGGCCGCTCTGCTCGGGTTGTGCCCACCGCGCGAACGGCTCGTGATCGTCGAGGACGTGCGGGAGCTGGTCATTCGCCATCCGCACGTCGTCCACTTGGAAGGGCGAGCGCCAAACGTCGAAGGAGCGGGCGAGGTCACGTTGCGCACGCTCGTCCGACAGGCCCTGCGGATGCGGCCCGACCGCCTTGTCGTCGGTGAGGTCAGGGGGGCTGAGGTCCAGGAGATGCTCGCCGCGATGAACACCGGGCACGAGGGCGGCTGCGGCACCGTGCACGCGAACGCGGCAACCGACGTGATCGCCCGGGTCGAGGCCCTCGGAGCGTTGGCCGGGTTGGGGCGCGACGCGATTCACGCTCAGTTCTCGAGCGCCGTCAAGGTGGTCGTGCATGTGCGTAGGGCCGACGGCATCCGGGTTGTCGACTCCGTCGGGGTCGTCGAGGTGTCCGCGTCCGGCCTGCCCCGCGTCGTTCCCGCACTCACCCGCCAAAGTGGCGTGCCGCCGCCCAGTTCGGCGACGGAGCGCCTCGCGGCACTGTGTGGGGTCGCGGCATGAGGGGCGCTGTGGCTGTCGCGGCGCTCGTTGCCGTCGCGGTCCTCGTCGCACCCCGGTCGACTGGGCTGTCGGGGCCGCTGGCCCTGCACTCGGCCCGGCTCGAGCTGCCCCCGCGGCGGCGCGGTGGCCGTCGGGGGAGGCGCGCGCGGGCAGCGGCCGTTGCCGAGGCGCTGAGCGTGCTGGACGCGGTAGGACCGGCACTGCGGGTGGGTCTGCCCTCGGCCACCGCATTGGCCCATCTGGCGCAGACGAGTCCCAGCCGGGGCAGTCTTGTGCACGAGCTGGTGGCGGTAGAGAACGGCCTCGGCCGCCATGGAGTGCATCCGGCTCGAGCCTCGCCGATCGGGCAGGTCTGGTGGAGCGCTGCCGCGCGATCAGGAGCCGAGGAGCTCGAGCTCGTTGGTGCCGCATGGACGCTGGCTGATGTCTCGGGGGTGGCCTTGGCTGACGCGGTAGACCTCGCAGGTCGCTTGCTGCGGGAGTCCCGCAGTCGGCAGGCGCGTCTGGACGTCCTGCTTGCTGGACCACGAGCGACGATGGCTTTGCTCACCATGCTGCCTCTGGCCGGGCCGGCCGTCGGGCTCTTGTTCGGGATCGCGCCCCTTCGCCTGTATGCCGGTTCGCCGCTCAGCCTGCTCTCGGCCGCCTGCGGGATCGCGCTGTTGGTCGTAGGCCGGCTGTGGTGCCGTGCATTGTTGCGCCGCGCACTCTCAGCGGGCCCGCCCTCTGGGGCCTACCGACCTGCGCAGGGTGCAGTCGCCGGCGGGGCAAGCCGCCCACCGCAGCGCGGTGCCCACGGATGATGGTGGCCCTGGCCGTCCTCACCGTGGTGGGCGCGATCTGGTGCTGGCCGTCGCGCCCGGTGCAGAGCAGCTGGTGGCGCAGGCGGCTGGACGTGTCGCCACAGCCCGATGGTGCGCGCCGATCAAGGTCGTCCCCACGCGCCGACGCCGGCGCCGGCGCTGTTGGGTCCAGCGGGCAAGGCTGGTCCCGGGGTCTCGGCACCCGGCTGGCGGCCAGCGCTCGCGGGCCAGGTGCCGCTCGCGCCGTGCGTCCGCCGGACGTGGCTGTGGCAATGGACCTGCTGGCGTTGGTCACCACGTCCGGCCGAGGAGTCCTCGAGGCCATGGAGCGCGTCGCGGCCGTCAGCCCGAGCGCGGTCCGGACAGACCTGGCGACCGTCGTCGCCGCTCAAGGGTGGGGCCTGTCCCCGCGGGACGCGTGGGCACTCGTCGATCCGGGGTGGGCACCGGCGGCTATGGCACTGGCGCTCGCCTCAACGGCGGGCGTGGCCCCCTCCACCATCCTGGTTCGGGGTGCGGCCGACGTTCGCTCTGCGCACGCCGAAGCCCTCGACCTGGCGGCTGCCCGTCTCGGTGTTCGGCTGGTGCTGCCGCTGGGCCTGGCCTTTCTGCCGGCCTTCGTCCTGCTCACCGTGGTACCGCTCGTGGTGGCTCTGGCGTCCCAGCTGCTCGGGTAGCCACCGTGTGCACGGTGCTCCCCTTGCGCCACCACGGTTTCGGCCATGCCCATCGCCTGCCATGAGGCACTGCCATACCGCACGGTTGGCAGGACCGACCAGTCGGCGAGTGAGCAGGAGAACGCGTTGCGACGAGCTCGACAGCGGGGTCAACCGCCGCGTTTGATCCCGACCGTGAAGTAGGCCAGCGGACCGATCGTGTTGACAAACGAACCCGCAACCCAAGCGGCCTTGGGCCCGCGTACGCCCTCAGCGGGCCGGGACTTGAGATCGCGCAGCGCCGCGATCTGCAGTGCCAGCTGGACGATTCCGCCGACGATGACGTAGGCCCGTTGCTGCCCGGTCATGTCGGCCCACTTCCGTGCGGCCATTCCGTCCGCCTTCCAATTCGTCTAGCGGCTGCTGCAGAACGTGCAGTACCCGCACGTCGGTCGGTTCCGGCCCACCCTACGGCGCGCGGCCAATCCCGGTCACGGCCATCCACATCCTGTTGACCGATTGTCCCGTCGTCCACAGCAACGCCGCGGGCACTGCGTGCTCAGGCGCCGCACCGGCAGGATCGGCACACCGGTTCGATCAACGCGAAGGGAGCGACGATGTCGAAGTTGTTGTTGCACACGGTAGCCCGCTGGATGAGCCCGCGTTCGACGCGGGAGGCGGGAATGACCACGGCCGAGTATGCCGTGGGCACCCTGGCGGCGGTGGCGTTCGCCGCGACCCTGCTCGCGGTGGTCAAGTCAGGCGCGGTCCAGTCGGCGCTGAGCGCGATCATCACGGCCGCGCTCAGTGTCATCCGGTGAGGCGGCTATTCGGTGAGGCGGCACCCCTTTTCGCGCTGCGGCTCGACAAGGCGGCGCCATGCGGTGCGCCGAGGACTACCCCGGCTTGGTGTCAGCCTCGAGGGGGGCATGGTGACCGCCGAGCTTGCCGCAGCCATGCCCGTTGCGGCTGGTCTCACCATCATCGCGGTTGGCCTCATCGGGGTCGGCATCGATGAGATCCGCTGCGTGGACGCGGCTCGAGTCGGAGCACGGGCGTCGGCGCGTGGTGATCCGGACAGCGCCGTCTCCACTGCCGTCCGGTCAGTTGCCCCGGCTGGGGCGTCGCTGGCTCTCGGAGGCGACGATCGCACGGTGTCGGCGACGGTTCGGGTGGTTCGGTCCTTACCCGGGGGGTGGGGCACGTTCGACCTGGGAGCTACCTCCAATGCCGCCCGCGAGCTTCCGCGGTGGTGACCCATAGCGTGATCAGGTCGAGGGCGCCGGTAAGGCTGCGCCGCGACGGCGGTGCCGCAACAGTGCTCGCGCTCGGGGCCATCGTTGCCTGCCTGTCGTTGCTCATCGGTGCGCTGCAGGTGGCGCAGGCGGTCGCCACGGGTCACCGCGCCGCTGCCGCGGCCGATCTGGCCGCCTTGGCCGGTGCGCAGGAAGCGTCAGTAAATGCCGGTCCCGACCATGCCCCCTGCCGGGCCGCCGCGCGGGTGGCGGCACTCAACGGCACGTCCTTGGACGCCTGCGTGGAAGGGTCAGGCGCAACCGTCACGGTATGGGTGTCTGCGGCCGCACGCGGGCCTTGGCCCCGACGTGCGGTAGCCCGTTCGAGAGCCGGCCCCGGTGGCAAGAACGACTTAACCAGCGAAACCGCCCCGTGAACCCGACTACCCGTGAACCCGACTACCCGTGAACCCGACTACTTTTGACGATTTGAAGAGAGGGAGCGTTCAGTCCATCGGACCGCGAACGGGCCGCTCAACGGTGCGCCCGGTGGACACGTCTTCGGCGGCCGGCTGGGCTGACCGAGGGGCGGCTACCTCCTCGGCGGGCGCTGCGGTTGCTGTCGGGGTTGGCCGGGTTGGCGGGTCAGGCTGGTACCGAGCCGCCTCGGTGTTGGTGCGCAGGGCTCGGATCTCCTCCCGCTCGGCGCGCCGACGGCGGTTGCCGATGCGGAACAGGCGCCAGCCGGCCCACAACAGCACAATGGCGACGGCACCAGCCGCGAACAGGGTGATGGGCAGCACGGTGACCGCCATGCCGCCCCACTGCAAGGTGATGCCGGTGCTGCTCTGCAAGGCGAGCCAGGCCACCAGCGCGCCCCCTGCGACGCCAACTAGAGCAAGGATCAGGCCGAATGCGACCACGCCAACCTCCTACGTTTCGACGCAGTTCGAGCCTAATCGCGGGCCGGCCAAGCACCTAGGAACCAGGCCGGGCCACGGCCAAAAAGACCGTCACGATTGGGATAACGCCGCGGAGTCGAGCAACAGGTCCAATACTCGGACCGCGCCGGACTTGTCGAGAGGTTCGTTGCCGTTGCCGCACTTGGGAGACTGGACGCAGGACGGGCAGCCCTGATCGCACGGACAGCACCGCACCGCTTCGGCGGTCGCGCGCAGCCACGAGGCTGCCACGGCGAACCCGCGTGCGGCGAACCCGGCCCCGCCCGGCACACCGTCGTACACGAGCACCGTCGGCAGACCGGTGTCGGGGTGCAGAACCGTCGAGACCCCACCGATATCCCAGCGGTCCGCCGTCGCCACGAGCGGCAGCAGGCCGATGGACGCGTGCTCAGCGGCGTGCAGCGCCCCCGGCAGCCGAGTCGCGCTCAAACCATCGCGCAGCAGCTCCGGTTCGGGAACGCTCCACCAGGTGGCCTGGGTGGGCATGGTGAGCTCGGGCAGCTCGAGCGCGTGCTCGCCGAGCACCTCCCCACTCGGGCGCCGCCGCAGGAACGAGGTCACCCGGCTGTGTACCACGACCCGACCGAGGCTCAACGTGGCCGCTCCCCAACAGCGACGCTCCTGCGTCGACACCAGCTCGAAGCTGCTGACCGACCGCGCCTGGGTCGACCAACCAGGATCGCCGCACATGACCAGCGCCGCCCCTTGGTCCAGATCCAGATCACGCACGACGTAGGTCTGGCCTTGATGGACGTAAACCGCCCCGGGGTGAACGGTGCTGTGCGAGCGGGGCTCGTCCACCAGGCCGAGGACCCGGCCGGTCTGCGCTTCCACGATCCGCACAACCCGGCCGGTGCCGCGCAGCGAGAGCAGGTCGGCGGCGCGGCCGGGCCTTGCCCAGTACCACCCGGTGGGTCGTCGGCGCAGGACCTGCCGCTCGACCAGATCGTCGAGCAGCGCCGGGCTGGAGTCTCCGAACAGGTGGGTCTCGCCGTCGCTGAACGCCAGCTCCGCAGCCGCCGCGGCCAGGTGTGGGCGCAGCAGGTAGGGGTTCTCCGGGTCGACCACTGCTGCTTCGACGGGGCGCTCGAAGATGGCCTCCGGATGGTGGACGAGGTAGGCGTCGAGGGGGTCGTCCGCCGCCACCAGCACGGCGAGCGCCTCTTGACCTGTGCGTCCAGCGCGACCGACCTGCTGCCAGAAGGACGCTCGGGTGCCCGGCCAACCGGCCAAGACCACCGAGTCCAGGCCGCTGATGTCGATGCCCAGCTCCAGCGCGGTGGTCGCGGCCAGGCCGGTAATCGCGCCTGACCGCAGCGCGGCCTCGAGGGCCCGGCGCTCCTCGGCGAGGTAGCCGCCGCGGTAGGCCGCCACCCGCCCGACCGACTCCGGGGCCCGGGACTGCAGCACCCTTCGGGTGGCCGACGCGACGACCTCCACCCCCACCCGGGATCGCGCAAAGGCGACGGACTGAACATCCGCGGCGACGAGTTCGGCGAGCAGGTCGGCCGACTCCGCGACTGCGCTGCGGCGGTATGCCGTGCGGCCGCCTTCCTCGGAGCCGGCGCCGCCAGCCTCCCCGGTCGGCGGCTCCCACAGAGCCACCGTCATCGCCCCCCTCGGCGAGCCGTCGTCGGTGACCGCGCGGACCGGCATACCGACCAGCTGCGCGGCATGGCCCTGCGGGTCGGCGATGGTGGCGGAGGCCAGCAGGAAGACGGGATCGGCGCGGTAGTGCGCCGCCACCCGTCGCAGCCTGCGCAACAGCAGCGCCAGGTGGCTACCGAACACCCCGCGGTACACGTGGCACTCGTCGACGACGACAAAGCGCAGAGCCCGCAGGAACGAGGCCCAGTGCTCGTGACCCGGCAGCAGCGAATGGTGCAACAAGTCGGGGTTGGTGAGCACGTATGCCGCGTGGTCGCGCACCCATCGTCGCTCCTCCGCCGGGGTGTCCCCGTCGTAGGCCGCGGCCCGCAAGCCGGGAATGGACAACTCCTGAATGCGGGCCAGCTGGTCATGCGCCAAGGCCTTCGTGGGGGACAGATAGAGGGCCGTGGCGCCCCGTCCGGAGGGAGCGCTGGCACCGTCGAGGATGGCGCTGAGCGCCGGGACGAGAAAGCCCAGGCTCTTGCCCGACGCGGTCCCCGTCGACAGCACGACGTGCTCGCCTGCGTGTGCCGCCTCGGCCGCCTCGCGCTGGTGCGACCACAGCTGCTCGACACCCGCCCGCGCGAGCGCAGCGCGAAGCGGAGGCGCCGTCCAGGTGGGAAACCCGCCATACTGTGCCGACCGCTGCGGGAGGCGGCGGACATGAACGAGGCGCGCCGCCCGGCCGCCGGCGGTCAGCAGGCCCAGCAGGCACTCGGGAAGATCGGTCGACGAGGCGCGCATGCTGGGTCAAAGGTACGTCCGGGGAGTAGCGTGCTCCGAGGAACCACGAGCGGAAGGCGGGAACGTGGACTTGGCGCTGTCCACCACGGCCGATGGCGCGGGCCCGACCATCGTGCACGTTGGTGGGGAGATCGACGTCTACACGGCGCCGGCGCTGCGTCATGAGCTCGATGAGCAGATCCGTCTGGGATGCGCCGATCTCGTAGTCGATCTGACCAATGTCACCTTCATGGACTCGACCGGCTTGGGTGTGCTTGTGGGCCGTCTCAAGCTGATCCGCACCCAGGGCGGCACCATGCGCATCTTCGGCGCCAGGGAGCGCGTGCTCAAGGTGTTCACCATCACTGGCCTGGACCGGGTATTCGACATCGTCGAGCGCCTCGACGAGGGCTGAACAAGCCCAACCCGGGGTCACTGCCGCTCGGGTGGCACGATGTGGAACCGCTTACATCTGGTTCATGTAAGGGGACTCACAGGAGACTTAGGCAGCACCGCGTTCGTCGCTTCCCTGACGGCCGGTAGCGTTTCGGCGGATACACCCGTGCTACGACCGAGCGGAACCGCCGCATCGGTCCTGACGCTGCGCCAACCGCCGGCGTGGAGGAGGTTGACATGGTCGTACTTGTCCCCGTAACCGAGACGATCCCGTTGGAAGGCCGAAACTTCACGCTCGTCGTGGTGGTCCTCGCCATTGCGCTGCTCGCCCTGGTCATGGGGACGATGTTCCGCAGCCAGGTCCTCGCCGCCGACACGGGCACCGACAACATGCGCGAGATCGCGGCAGCCGTCGAGGAGGGCGCGCAGGCCTACCTCGCCCGCCAGTTCAAGACGCTGAGCGTCTTCGTCGTCCTCGTGTTCGCCCTGCTGTTCCTGCTTCCCGCAGACACGTGGAGCCTGAAGTTCGGCCGCTCGCTGTTCTTCGTCGTC